>DATCTE010000293.1:0-2000 GCA_036568085.1 Thiobacillus sp. | reverse complement strand
TGAATGGCCCTGGCTGGCCGACTGCGCGCGCCTCGACTGGGCCGTGTGGCAGATGTCCGGTGCGCCCCCGGCGACATTCTCCGAAAGCGACCTGCGTCGCCTGGTCGACGGCGATCCCGCCGCGCTCTCACTCAAGCTTTCCCCCGGTGTGCGTCGGCTGTCCTCGGCGTGGCCCATCGTCACACTCTACGACGCGCATCGTCAGGCGCATCCGGACTGGGAGGCCATCACCCGGGCGATGGCGCAAAACCACGCGCAAACAGCCTGGGTATGGCGCCCGCACGAGGACCTTGCCGCGGCGCCGTCGGTGGAGCTGCTCGATGCGGCAAGCGACCGCTGGATCGCGGCGCTGGACGCCGGGCAAACGCTCGATATTGCGCTCGATTCGGCAGGCGAGACGTTTGATTTCGCCGCCTGGCTGGAACAGGCAATCCGCCAAGGCTGGCTCGACGCCGTGGCCGATAGGCATGCGCCGTCCGATGCGATGGGCAGTGCCTGAATCCGCGCATTTTCCCGCGAACTTCAACTCAATCCAGCAACTTGAGGAACGACACCATGAATACTTTGAGCCCAAATATTACGGCCCATCAGGAATCCAGCATGCTCCGACGCGGCTGGTCGGGCCTGGAGGCCGTGCTGGACTGGCTGCAGGCACCGGCGCTTCTAGCCGCCCGGCTCTATGTCGCTTATGTGTTTTTTGCGTCCGGCCTCGAAAGCCTGCGCAGCTGGGATGCCACCCTCTATCTGTACGAGAGCGAATTCCATGTCCCGGTCCTGCCGCCCCATGTCGCAGCGGTGGTGGGCACGGCAGGGGAGGTGCTGCTGCCGCCGCTTCTGCTGCTGGGGCTGTTCGGCCGCTTCGGTGCGCTGGGCCTGTTCGTGGTCAATGCCGTGGCCTTGCTGTCCTACCTGTATGCATTGCAGCCCCCGGCCATCATGTTTCATGTCATCTGGGGCATTTTGCTGATGATGGTGGCCCTGTGGGGACCGGGCAGGTGGTCGGTCGATTACCTCCGGACACGGCACGGGCGCGGATCTGGCGGGCTGAAGGGATGACGTGTTGCCGACAGTGGAGTGGGCTGTCAGTTCGTGCGAATGTCCGTTATGAGGCGGTACTCATAACGGACCGGAACCGAGCAGAAAGAGACCGTCAGCGTGATCCATGTGGATGTCAGGCGCTGTCATGCTGATCCCCGTTCCAGTGTGGGGTTGTGCCAGCAGCCGTCTGTCGCTATGAGCGCGTCAGCCTGTTTTGGCCCCCAACTGCCGGGCTTGTAGGCGTGGACCGTGTGGTGCGTATCAAGGACTGGATCGACCGCTGCCCATGCGGCCTCGACCGCGTCCTCACGGGTAAAGAGCGCGCCGTTGCCGGCCATGGCGTCTCCCAGCAATCGCGCGTAGGGTGTTTCTTCCCCCAGCTGTTCATCAAGCAGATAGAGCTCGCGCTGATCGCCGACGAATTCCTTGCCTGCGCGTTTGACGCGGGCGGCGAGCGCGACGGCAGAGTTTGGAGAGAGCCTGAATCGCAGATAGTTGGCCCGCCCGGCCAGCGGCGCTGAATCGTCGAACAACCTTTGCGGTGGCGGCTTCAGTTCAACCAGAACCTCTGCCGCGGTTGCAGCGAGGCATTTTCCCGAGCGCAGGTACCACGGCACCCCCTGCCAGCGCCACGAGTCGATGCACAGGCGCAGGGCGCAGAAGGTCTCGACGTCGGAGTCCGGCGCCACCCCCGGCTCGTCGCGGTAGCCGGCGTACTGGCCGCGCACCAGGTCGTCGGGCGCGAGCGGGCGCATGGCGTGGAACACCTTGTGTTTCTCGGCGTGCACGGCGCCGTAGTCCTGGTAGCCCGGCGGCTCCATGGCCAGCAGGGCGACGATCTGGAACAGGTGGTTTTGCACCACGTCGCGCAGCGCACCGGCGCTCTCGTAAAACCCGCCGCGACCCTCCACGCCGAACGACTCGGCCAGGGTGATCTGCACGCCGGCCACATAATTGCGGTT
>DATCTE010000292.1:0-6251 GCA_036568085.1 Thiobacillus sp. | reverse complement strand
CGACTGAATCGAGTCAGCGGGGATGAAGGCGAGCACTGTTCGAGCTCCGCAGCAGGGCACGTTTTGTGTGCCCTGCCAGGGCGAGTTGCGCAGCCGCCCCGATGACTCGGTTCAGTCGAGGCCTGCCCCGAAGGGGTGGCGCAGCGGGGTCGCCTTTCTTTGGTTACTTTCTTTGGCGAGACAAAGAAAGTGACTAGCCGCCGGGCTACCCCCGGCCAACGAACCCACGCACATCGCGTCAACATCCATTGGCCAGGTCTGCCTCTTCTTTGGTGCTGCCCCTCTCCTCCCACTACCCCTTTACTGGCAAGCCTCGCATTCCTCGAAGCCAGGATCCCCCGGCCGCATGGTGCAGGCCTTGCCTTCGATCTCCGGCTCCGGCAGATTCGCCGCAGCCTTGTTCATCGCACTGCTGCCGCCACTGCTCATCGCCCCGGCGCCGCCGCTCGACGACACGGCATTCAGCTCGCCGCCCTTGCCGGTGGATTTCTCCGCCGAGGTGGCGCCCAGCGTGCGCAGGTAATACGTCGTCTTCAAGCCGCGGATCCACGCCAGCTTGTAGGTGTCGTCGAGCTTCTTGCCACTGGCACCGGCCATGTAGATGTTGAGGCTCTGCGCCTGGTCGATCCACTTCTGGCGGCGCGAGGCGCACTCGACCAGCCAGCTGGTTTCCATCTCGAACGCGGTGGCGTACAGCGTGCGGATGTCGGCCGGGATGCGGTCGATCTTGGCCAGCGAACCGTCGAAGTACTTGATGTCGGCGACCATGACCTCGTCCCACAGGCCGAGCTTCTTCAGGTCGGCGACCAGGTACTTGTTGGCGACGGTGAATTCGCCCGACAGGTTCGATTTGACGTAGATGTTCTGGTAGGTCGGCTCGATCGACGCGGAGACGCCGACGATGTTGGCGATGGTCGCGGTCGGCGCGATCGCCAGGCAGTTGGAGTTGCGCATGCCGTACTGGCCGATGCGCGCGCGCAGGCTGTCCCAGTCGAGCGTGCTGGAGCCGTCGACTTCGAGGTAGCCGCCGCGCTCTTCGGCCAGCAGCTTCAGCGAATCCTGCGGCAGGATGCCGCGGCTCCACAGGCTGCCTTCGTAGCTGGAATAGCGGCCGCGTTCCTGCGCCAGTTCGGTCGACGCCCAGAAGGCGTAGTAGGCGACGGCTTCCATCGAGCGGTCGGCGAATTCGACCGCCTCGTTCGACGCGTAGGCCACGCGCAGTTCCTGCAGCGCATCCTCGAAGCCCATGATGCCGAGGCCGACCGGACGGTGCTTGAGGTTGGAATTGCGCGCCTTGCCGACGGCGTAGTAGTTCACGTCGACGACGTTGTCGAGCATGCGCATCGCGGTGTGGATGGTGGTCTTCAGCTTGTCGAGGTCGAGCTTGCCGTCTTTCAGGTGGTTCACCAGGTTGACCGAGCCGAGGTTGCACACGGCGACTTCGTGGTCGTTGGTGTTGAGCGTGATCTCGGTGCACAGGTTGGACGAGTGCACGACGCCGACGTGCTGCTGCGGGCTGCGGATGTTGCACGGGTCCTTGAACGTGATCCAGGGGTGGCCGGTCTCGAACAGCATCGACAGCATCTTGCGCCACATCTGCACGGCGGGGATGCGCTTGAACAGCTTGATCTCGCCGCGGTCGGCCTTGCGCTCGTATTCGGTGTAGGCCTCGGCGAACTTGCGGCCGTAGAGGTCGTGCAGGTCGGGCACGTCGTTGGGCGAGAATAGGGTCCAGTCGCCGCCTTCCATCACGCGCTGCATGAAGAGATCCGGAATCCAGTTCGCGGTGTTCATGTCGTGGGTGCGGCGGCGGTCGTCGCCGGTGTTCTTGCGCAGGTCGAGGAATTCCTCGATGTCGAGGTGCCAGGTTTCAAGATACGCACAGACGGCGCCCTTGCGCTTGCCGCCCTGGTTGACCGCGACGGCGGTGTCGTTGACGACCTTGAGGAAGGGCACGACGCCCTGCGACTTGCCGTTGGTGCCCTTGATGCGGGCACCCATGGCGCGCACCGGGGTCCAGTCGTTGCCGAGGCCGCCGGCGTACTTCTGCAGCATGGCGTTTTCCTTGATGGCCTGGTAGATGCCGTCGAGGTCGTCGGTGACGGTGGTCAGGTAGCAGGAAGACAGCTGCGAGTGGCGGGTGCCGGCGTTGAACAGGGTCGGCGTCGAGCTCATGAAGTCGAACGAGGACAGCACCTGGTAGAACTCGATGGCGCGCGCCTCGCGGTCGATCTCGTTGATCGCCAGGCCCATCGCCACGCGCATGAAGAAGGCCTGCGGCAGCTCGATACGGCTTTCTTCGATGTGCAGGAAATAGCGGTCGTACAGGGTCTGCAGGCCGAGGTAGCCGAACTGATAGTCGCGGCCGGCATCGAGCACCTTGGCGAGACGCGCGAGATCGAACTGGCCGAGCTTCTCGTCGAGCAGTTCGGCGGCGATGCCCTTCTTGATGAAGGCGGGGAAATACTCGGCGTAGCGCTGGCCCATCTGCGCCTGCGTCACGGCCTCGCCCAGCACTTCGTGGCGGATCGAGTTCAGCAGCAGGCGCGCGGTGACGAAGGAATACGCCGGATCCTGTTCGATCATCGAACGGGCGGCGAGCACCAGCGCCTTCTCGACTTCGGCCATCGGCACGCCGTCGTAGAGGTCGCGCAGCACGGTATGCATGATGGGCTCGGCCTTGACGTTGTCGCCGAGGCCGGTGCAGGCGTCGGCCAAGAGGCCGGCCAGGCGCGCGGTGTCGAGCGGCTTCTTCTGGCCGTCCTCGATCACGTGCAGGGTGGCTTCGGGGACGCCGGCGGCCTTCTGGGCGGCGCGTTCCTGCGTGCGCTTTTCGCGGTACAGCACGTAGGAACGGGCGACTTCGTGCTCGCCCGAGCGCATCAGCGCCAGTTCGACCTGGTCCTGGATGTCCTCGATGTGGAAGGTGCCGCCGTTGGGATTGCGCCGCATCAGGGCCTGCGTCACCTGGCTGGTGATCGACTCGACCAGCTCGCGGATGCGCGCCGACGCCGCGGCCTGCCCGCCCTGCACCGCGATGAAGGCCTTGGTCACGGCGATGGCGATCTTGTTCGGCGCAAAGCCGACCACCGCGCCGTTGCGGCGGATGATCTTGTAATCGGCGTAGCGCGTGTCGATCACCGTCACGTCAACGGGCTCGATGGGGGGAATGGGCGCGGATGCGGCGGATTCGGTGGCGACGTTCAGCATCGATGGGGGCTCCTTGGTGGTGGGTGTAACGAAAATCCTGGGCGGCGGTGCCGGAAAGGCGAGGAATCCACACCTTATGCACAGCTTGCCCAAGCCTCGCCAACAGATTTATTCACAACATATTGTGGTGCTGGCGGCGACTGGATACAAATTCTAGGTGTCCTGCCCGGCATGTCAACCCGGATTCGGCTTCTCCGCACGACATTTTTTGCGGGCGCGAAAATCCCATGGCAAATCAAAGTTTTTGCCGCGCGGGATGCCTAAAGTTTGAACAGCGCCGCGGTGGGCAAGGCCTGGCGCCCTGAAACGCCCGGTGAGGCCGATGAATGCGTTGAAATTCAGTTTATTCGCATGCGCGCATGTTGCCCGCGCCGCGCAAAGACTGCTGAATCCTTGTGCGGCGCGGCGACAAGGGGCACTTGGCCGGCGCTTGCCTTCAGGGGATCGGGGAATATTGGTTATGATGGCGCAAAAAACCCAACCGGTCCGCCCATGCGTCATACCGCCGTCCTGCTGATTTCCTGCCCCGACCAGAAAGGCCTGGTCGCCGCCATTGCCGATTTCCTGCTGGCGCACAACGCCAACATCCTGCACGCCGACCAGCACCAGGACGCCGAACTGAAGCTGTTCCTGATGCGGGTGGAATGGGATCTGGCGGACTTCAACCTCGACCTGGCCGACTTCGCCGCCGCCTTCGGCCCCATCGCCGCGCGCTTCGGGATGACCTGGCGGCTGGCCGAATCGAGCCGCAAGCCGCGCATGGCGGTGTTCGTGTCGAAGTTCGACCACTGCCTGGCCGACCTGCTCTACCGCTACCAGAGCGGCGGGCTGCACTGCGAGCTGCCGATCATCCTCAGCAACCACGAGGACACGCGCTGGCTGGCCGAGGCCAACCACGTGCCGTTCCAGCACCTGATCGTGCACAAGGACGCCAAGCACGAGGCCGAGCAGATCCAGCTGGCGATCCTGCGCGACCAGAAGATCGACTTCATCGTGCTAGCGCGCTACATGCAGGTGCTGTCGCCGGAATTCATCCGCCACTATCCCAACCGCATCATCAACATCCACCATTCCTTCCTGCCGGCCTTCCACGGCGCCAAGCCCTACCACCGGGCGTTCGAACGCGGCGTCAAGCTGATCGGCGCCACCGCGCACTACGTCACCGAGACGCTCGACGACGGCCCCATCATCGAGCAGGACGTGGCGCGCATCTCGCACCGCGACAGCCTCGACGACCTGATCAACAAGGGCGCCGACCTGGAAAAGGTGGTGCTGTCGCGCGCGGTGAAATGGCATCTCGACAACCGCGTGCTGGTGTACGCCAACAAGACCGTCGTGTTCGACTGAGACCGGCATGCTCGATTTCAGCCTCCCCAAGGCCGACCCGGCCGTGCAGCACCCGGTCGAAACCCGGCCGAAAGCGGTGGCCGCGTGGCTGGGCCGCCTGCCCTACGCCAGCCCGGCCGATGCGGCCCAGCAGCTGGTCGCCGCCCTGTATGCGCTCAATCGCCACCCGCTGGGCGCCGACGAGCGCCATGCCCTGCTGACGCTGTACCGTCCCGTGATCGTGCGCGTGGCCGCCAGCCTGGAAACGCTGCTCGCCGAATCGGGCGTGCCGCCCTATGCCCCGCAGCGGCAGGCCGGTACCCTGCTGCGCGAGCTGCAGCACGAGCGCAGCCTCGGCTACAAGCATCTGCTGATGGCCATGGCCGACCAGCGCTTCGGCCGCGCCAATCCCCGGCGCCTGGCCGAATTCACCGCGCAGGTGGCCGCTGCGCTGCGCGACATGCAGACCGCCAGCTTTCTGACCTTTACGCCGCCGCCCGCCGGCCTGTGGCAGGACCTGCACCGGCTCCATGCGTACGCGCAGGTCGCGAATGTGGCGGAGCTGCCGACGGACGGGGTGCCGACGGCCAGCCTGAGCTATCGCCAGGCCCTGCTGATCGCGCTGGCCGATCCGCCGCACATGAGCCCGGCCGAGCTCGCCCATACCCGGCTGTACCTGGACCGGTTTGCCGCACTCGCCGAACTGACCTACGGGCCGGTCGTCGGCCATCTCGGTTTTCCGGTAGCCACCGACGGCGACCTGCCGCCGACCCAGGTCGCGGCCGGCGGCCAAGCGGGCGGCCTGTGGCTGGATACCGACACGCTGTGCCGCCACGTGCACGAAACCGCGGTGCGGCTGCGCAAGGGCGAGACGCCGGAGCAGATCGACCTGCCGCCGGGGATGGACCGCGCGCTCAGCCTGACCCTGTGCAAGCGGCTGCTCAAGGAATGGGGCACCACCGCCCAGCGCACCTACAAACGCTACCCGACGGCGCCCGGCAGCACGGTGCGGGTCGTGGCCGGCGTGAGCGCCATCCACCGGCTGCTGGAGCAGATCCCGAGTGCGGAACAGACCGAGGACGAGAGCCTGCCGATCCATGACGTGCAGACGGGGTTCGCCACGCCGGTCGCCGTCAACGCCACCGTGTGGTCCGTCACCAACGACAGCGCGGCCGGCGTCGCCCTCGCCGGCGCGCCGGATGCGCCGCTGAACCTGAAGGTGGGCGATCCGCTGGCGCTGCATGCCGATGCGGCGGCCGGGTGGTCGCTGGGGACGATCCGCTGGATCCGCATGCGCGATGCGCGCCAGGTCGAACTCGGCGTCGAACGGCTGTCGCCGCAGATCCATCCGGTGTGGGTGCGCCCGCTGCGCGGCCACCCCAAGGCGAGCCCGGAGCCGGCGCTGTTCCTGCCCGGCCTGCCTGCGCTGAATCAGAACGACCGCCTGCTGCTGCCGCGTCATCTGTACCAGACCGGCATGGATGCCGAGGTGCTGCATGCGCCGCACCAGTACACGCTCAGCTTCGGCCGACTCCTCGAGCATACGCCGGGCTTCGCCTTGATCGATTTCACCGTTTTTGCAGACGAACAGCCATGACCGAGATTCTTGTCCTGTATTACAGCGCCGGCGGCAGCGTGCGCGAGATGGCGCAGCTGGTCGCACGCGGCGTCAACCAGGTGGCCGGCGCCGCTGCGCGCGTGCGCACGGTGCCGCC
>DATCTE010000291.1:0-3385 GCA_036568085.1 Thiobacillus sp. | reverse complement strand
ATTTCGACGGCCTCTTGTGTCGCGCCGGTAAATGCTTCGGAGCCGCGATAGACTATCTGGCCGTCGCTCATATGCCAGCCGATTGCGTATTTCGCGGAAGTTGGGCGGTGATTTCACGCCATCGTGGGCAGCCATTTCACGACCGTGGGCAGGCTGGTCGACAAGGTGCATTGGGTCAGGCCTGACCGGCTGGGTCAAGCGGTTTTTCGGTGCTCATCTTTCGTCGCATGCTGTCTCCGGACAGGGTGAGGCGGTGGGCGTTGTGGACCAGCCGGTCGAGGATGGCGTCGGCCAGGGTCGGGTCACCGATGGCCTCATGCCATTGGTCGACCGGTAGCTGGCTGGTGAGGATGGTGGAGCCGCGGCCCTGGCGGTCCTCGAGGATTTCCAAGAGGTCACGGCGTTCGGTGGCGGTCAGCACCGACAGGCCCCAGTCGTCCAGAATCAGGAGTTCGGTGCGTTCGATGGATTTCAGGACGCGGGCGTGGCGCCCGTCGCCCCTGGCGATGGCCAGCGCCTGGAAGAGCCGTGGGACGCGGTGATACATGACCCGGCGGTCGTCGCGGCAGGCCTTGTGGCCAAGCGCGCAGGCAATCCAACTTTTCCCGAGCCCGGTCGGGCCGGTGATCAGCAAATTCTCGTGCCGGTCGATCCAGCCACCGTCGATGAGATGCGCCATGACCGCTTTGTCGATGCCGCGCGGGCTGCGCATGTCGATGTCTTCGACGCATGCAGCCTGCCGGAGCGCGGCGAACCTCAGCCGCGTCGCCAGCTTCTTGGCGGCGCGCTCGGTCGCCTCTCGATCCACGAGCAGGCCCAGCCGCTCTTCAAAGCCGAGGCTTTCGAACGTGGCGCCAGCGCGGCGCTGTTCGTCCAGCGCCTTGGCCATGCCAGTGAAGCCAAGCGCCTCCAGCCGGTCGGATGTGGGATGTGTCAGCAAGGGTATTCTCCTTCTCAGTGGTAGTAATTCTGACCCCGGATGTTGGGGTGCTGCAGGGGAAGCTCTTCGGTTTCGGGTTCCAGAAAGGCCCGATCGAGGCCCGTCTTCAGGATCGACCGGATGGAGGACACCGATCGCGCCTTGATCGTCACGCCCCGGCGGCAGGCTGCGTCGAGGCGTTCCGGCTCAAAGCTCTTGGCCAGCGACAGCACGCCCAGGCAGGTGCGGAACCCCTGTTCCGGATGGGGGCGGTCCTCCATGACGATCTGGCAAAACGCAGCAACGGATGGCCCCAGCTTTTCGGCGCTGGCCAGGATGCGGGCCGGGGTCCATTCGGCATAGCGGCGGTGCGAAGACGGCATGTGGTCAGGTACCGTCACATGGCTGCGCCGCCCGGGATCGCGGGCATGGCTGGCCACGCGTTTGCCACGGTGGAACACCTCGACCGTGGCGCCGCTGACGCGGACATCGACCTCTTGCCGGATCAGGCCGAAGGGCACGGAATACCAGCACCCGTTCGCTTCGACGTGATAATCCGGCGCAACACGGGCCCGCTTCCAGCGGGCGAAGATGTAAGGCGCAGCGGGCAGAGGTTGCAGGTTCAGGCGGTCCAGCGTCGCAAACAGGTCCGCCCGGCTGGCACCGTAATCGCGCATGATCCGCGTGTTCAGATCGTCGAGCAATGGCCGAATCGCTGCGTTCAACTCGGCCAGAGAGAAGAACCGCCGGTTCCGCAGCCGCGCCAGAATCCAGCGCTGCGACACCTGCACGGCGACCTCCACTTTCGCCTTGTCCTTCGGCCTGTACGGCCGGGCGGGCAGGATCGCGGTACCGTAATGCTCGGCCAGTTCGGCATAGGTCCGGTTCAGCCCTGGATCGTGCCGGTCGGGCTTGATCACCGCCGACTTCAGGTTATCGGGGACCACTACCTTCGGCACGCCGCCCAGAAAGGCGAACATGCGTGTATGCGCACCGATCCAGTCTTCCAGGCCTTCGGAGGCGACGGCTTCGGCATAGGTGTAGCTCGAGGCGCCCATCGCGGCGACGAACAGCTTCGCGGCATGCACCTCACCGGTGTCGGGATCGACGATGTCGATCGTGTCGCCGGCAAAATCCACGAAGACCTTTTCGCCGCCCACATGTGTCTGCCGCATGCTGGGGCGCACGCGCCCCTTCCACGCGTCGAAATGTGTGCAAAACCACGTATAGCCAAAGCCACCGGGGTGCTGCGCACGGTATTCCTGCCACAGCAGCATTCGGGTGACCCCGGGCCTGCGCAACTCCTTGTCGATCACGGACCAGTCGGGAACCGGACGGTTCGGGTCCGGCACCGTCGGTGACGCCGGAAAAAGCAGAAGCTCGAGGCTGTCATCGTCCAGGCCCTCCGGAAGCGGCCAGCTCAGCCCCGCTTCCCGGGCACGTCTCAAATACGTCCCTACGCTCCCCTTCCCAAGCCCCAGCGAGGCGGCAATCGCCCGCTCACTAAGCCCCTGGGAAAACTTCAATCGCAATACGTCCCGTATACGGCGCATGGTCAGACGTCCTGTCGGCATTCGGCCCCTCCTGTTGATCCGGAGGGGGAGTATCCTCAGTTCGTCGACCAGGTCTGCCCATGATCCCGCGAAATCACTGCCCGAGATCGCGTGAAATCGGTGCCCGGCTTCCCGCGAAATGGCTGCCCAAAATCAGCTGAAATCAGTGCCCGAGATCACGCGAAACGCGCACCGGAGTGCCAAAGCACTTCTCGAGGCAACCCCAAAGGACGATGCTTTCTCAGACGTGGAAAGCGCTCATCCAGCCGACTTACCTTCGTTGCTCTCGGGGTGCTCCCGGCGCTTCATGCTACCGCCTGACACCGCACGGCTTTTAAGGTTGCGCCTTGCCGGACACGCAACCGATATTCATATGACTTTGGAGCGCCGGGTTGGGGGTTCTGAAGTTCTTGTTGCTCGCATCGCGAGCATCGGGGTGGATTCTGGTTTACGGGTGCCGATTGATGGTGCGGGATTTGGGGGAAGGGTGGTTCCTGGGGTCCTATATCGATTGCCCGATATTCGACAAATTCCAGATCTGCATCCCGAAGAGCTGAAGGGGCTCTTGTACCAGTACGTACCTTCATGGCTCCGTAAATGGGTAGAAGACGCCGGCGACATGTTGGTTGTCATGTCAAATGGTAGGCGAGAGGTATTGCTGCGCGTTCGGCACAACGGATCGAAACGAAAGATTGACCTGTTTCATACCTTTGAACCGCCGAAGGCTAGAGAACGCCGACTCCACGGGAAGATGTTTCGAGAATCTAGCATCTGCATCATTGGGGCAGGTTCGCTGGGATCAAAAGTGGCCGCCAGTCTTGCGCGCGAAGGCGTCGGTCATTTCATGTTGCTGGATAATGATGTTCTTTGGTCCGACAACCTGGTTCGAAACGAACTCGATGAAATGGATGTG
>DATCTE010000290.1:0-2877 GCA_036568085.1 Thiobacillus sp. | reverse complement strand
CCCGATTCATTTCGGGCGCGGGTTGCGCCCTGCCCGCCTGCCCGTCTGCAGCGTCCCGGCGCGCAGTGCGGTCACTGCCTGCAGGACCGCGCGGCCGACGTTGCGGGCTTCCTCCTGCACTGCCTCGTCCCGATCCAGCGTGTCATGGCTGTTGGCATAGGGCTCGTAATACCCGATGTAGCGATCGAGGCGCGCCTGCGGCCCGGCGTCGACCAGTCCCATCCAGTCGAGCCAGTCCGACAGCATGCGGCGCGCGTTTTCGACCCCCGCGACGTCGCCGTGCACCATGACCCCATACACGCGCCCCGCCAGGTGCTTGGGGTAGTCCCATCCGGCCATTTCCAGAGCCTTGGCCTTGCCCGGATCCTTGCCGGACGTGCGGGTAGGGTCGGGATTGCCGCCGTCCGCACACACCAGGCGATCGATCATCAACTTCAGCGGACTCGGGCTCTGGTACCAGTAAACCGGCGTGACGATGACGACCGCATGGGCGGCCACCCACCGCTCGTAAATCTCGGCCATCCAGTCGTTCGTCTGATTGAGCCCATAGTTGGGGTAGCACGAGCATGGCCAGTGGCACAGCGGCATGGCCGTCGACACGCAGCCCTTGCACGGGTAAATGCGGCGTCCATATTCGGATGTCAGCAAGCTGAGGTCGAGCACGTCGGTCTCGATCTCGGTCGGTGCGAATACGTCGCGGATCAGGTTGAGCAGGCGAAAGGTTTTCGACATCTCGCCGGGACAGGTTCCGTCATTGCGGGCGGCGCCGCAGATGAACAGGACCCGCGTCGGCGTATCGCGCTGGCTCCACTGCGCCTGCAGTTCGGCCAGGCGCCGATGGTTCGCCAGCCACTCGCTCGAAAGCTCGAAATCCGGGTCGGCAAAGCCGGCGCCGGCCGCCACGGTGAGCGGCGATTTGCGGCCCGCGACATACGCCTGCCAGGCGATTTCCTCGATTCGTGCGATGGCATCGGCCGCGACATCGAACAAGGGATCGGCATACTGCATCCGAAAACGCTGCCCGAACGCCTCGCGCGTCAGCATCGCCGGCGCCTGGCCGGTACGAATTCCTGTCATGGCAGCGTGATGGCCTCACGACGGCTCAGGACCGACGCGCCCGGCCCCACCAACCGGGACCACCCGGCGCAAAGCGCGTTCCACCCGGTCGGCGCGATACCGCCGAGCGAATCCGAATCGCCCGGATCAATGAAACCAGTCGTCCCGGGCCTTGTCCTGCCAGTCCTTGATCTGCTTTTCAGCATCATCCTTCGACACGCCATAGCGTTCCTGGATTTTCCCGGTGAGCTGTTCGCGGCGGCCCTTGATCGTGTCGAAGTCGTCATCCGTGAGCTTGCCCCACTGTTCCTTGAACTTGCCTTTGACCTGCTTCCAGTTGCCTTCGATGATGTCCCAGTTCATGTTTCTCTCCTTTTCCAACAATATTGACCGCTACGCGCGCACCGAATCCTGTTCGCGCGCTCGGGGCTTACGGCTTGATCACGATGTCGTTCTTGACGGCTTTCACATGCGGCACGTCACGGGCGATCGATTCGGCCGTGGTCCGCTCCGTCGCGTTCTTGGCAAACCCGGACAGCTGGACAACGCCATTAAGGGTTTCAACGCTGATCGCCATGGCACTCACCACCGGGCTTTCCGCAAAACGGGCTTTCACCTGGGTCGTAATGGTCGAATCGTCTACATACTGGCCCACGGTGGACTGATCGCGAGTCACGGCACATCCGCCCACGCCCAGCATGCTGGCAGCCAGCAAGGCAGCTGCGATCCATTTGGATTTAGAGGGTTTCATTGCAATCTCCTTTCAAGTCAGGGAGGGGTGAGGTACAACACAACGGCGCCGGATTCTCCATCCGACCAGTCCGAGTCCGGCAAGCATCATGGCGGATGACTGAACCTCGGGTACCGGGACCGCCGCCGCCATCGTCGGAGTCAGCCCAACGAATTTCTTGTCCACGAACGCCAGCGACGAGGCGGCATCCGTCGAAGCCAGCAGAAGGTTCTGGACCGTCACATTGACCGACCGGGCGCCTGTCCATGCAGACAGGTCGGTCGAGGCATCGGCCGTCCAGTTGGTAATCGTCATTCCACTCTGATCCAGCGCAACGGGAGACTGGATGCTGGCGGTCACGTCAGTCAGCGGGGCCGCGACATCGTGGACCCGCATCTGTCCGCCTACACTGGCCGTGCTGCCCGACCCCAGCAGCATGTAGCCCCCTTTTTCCGCCAAGCCGATCGTGGAGAACGACCACCCATCATGCGCCGTCACCTGGATGTTCATGGTGCTGTTGGTCAGCGCAAATCCATCGCCATTGAGCGACTGGGCCTGGAAATCGACCGGCGTGAAAGACAGGATGTCGCCGGACAGCGTGGCCGGACCGAACAGACCCAGCATGGTGTCGTCGAAGGTGTAATCGACGGTATTGCCGGTCAGGGTGACGGAGGCGGCAAAAGCGGCCCCGGAGGCTGCCTGGGTCAGCAGAAAAACACCCGCCGCCACTTTTTTCATGCGCTTCATTGAGTGCTCCTTTACGATGTGATGGGCTGGAAAAAAGGCCTGGGCGAAGGATCCAGGCACCTTCCGACAGACCTCGGAACGCGATCTGTCAGACGTTCGGCTGCCGACTTTCGAAACCTCATTCGAGGATCTGTCTCGCCTGCAACGACAAGCTCGTTCGGCAGTGCACTCGTCGGGGCGAAGCCAAAACAGCCATGCAGCAACTCTAGACCGGGCCAACGAGCGGAGGTATAAGAAGGAATCGCGTCTGCATGTAGGACTTGAAGAAGGCCCCGGCGCGCTTCGCGGCGCACGCGCACGGCGGCTCGCAGACGTGCGCCGTGAGGCCTGAAAACCGGGGCGGG
>DATCTE010000289.1:0-12722 GCA_036568085.1 Thiobacillus sp. | reverse complement strand
AACGCCGAACGCTACATCACGCCCGAACTCAAGGCATTCGAGGACAAGGCGCTGTCGGCGCAGGACCGCGCGCTGGCACGCGAGAAGGCACTGTTCGAGGCCCTGCTGGAGTCGCTGACGCCGCATGTGCCGGACCTGCTTTCCATTGCTGCCGGACTGGCCGAGGTCGACGTGTTGGCGAGCCAGGCCGAACGCACCGCTTCGTTGAAACTATGTGCGCCCGACTACACCGGCGAGCCCGGCATCCTCATTCGCGGCGGCCGTCATCCCGTGGTCGAGGCGCAAGTCGACCACTTCATCGCCAACGACGTCACGCTCAACCGTACGCGGCAGATGCTGCTGATCACCGGCCCCAACATGGGCGGCAAGTCGACCTACATGCGGCAGGTCGCACTGATCACGCTGCTGGCCTGCTGCGGCCTGTGGGTGCCCGCCAATTCAGCGAAGATCGGCGACGTCGACCAGATTTTCACCCGCATCGGTGCCTCCGATGACCTGGCCGGCGGCCGCTCGACCTTCATGGTCGAGATGACCGAAACCGCACACATCCTGCACAATGCCAGCGCCAACAGCCTGGTGCTGCTGGACGAAATCGGCCGCGGCACCTCCACCTTCGACGGTCTGGCACTTGCCTGGGCGGTGGCGCGCCATCTCGTCACCGCTACCCGCGCATTCACCCTGTTCGCCACCCACTATTTCGAGCTGACCCAGCTGGCACAGGAATTCCGCCAGCTCGCCAACGTCCACCTCGATGCCAAGGAACACGGCGCCGACCTGGTGTTCCTGCATGCGGTGGAAGAAGGCCCGGCCTCGCAAAGCTACGGCATCCAGGTCGCGCGCCTGGCCGGCGTCCCGAGCCCGGTGATTCACGCGGCGCGCCGCCATCTGCGCGAACTCGAGGATGCCCAACTGCAACCCGGCCCGCAGGGCGACCTGTTCGCCGCGCATCTCCCCAACGACGCCCCGCCGCCGCACCCCGCGCTCGACCAGCTGCGCGAACTCGATCCCGACACCCTCACGCCGAAGGCGGCGCTCGACATGCTCTACGCCCTCAAGGCGCTGACTGACACCGCGCCATGAAAACCCTACGGCTGGATACGTCTGAACTCGGCCTCGACTTCAATGCCGCACTGAAGCTGGCGACGGCCATCGCGCAGCAGCAGTTGGGGCACGACACCATGTTGTTGAGCTGGTACGACCGCGAACGCGATCTCGAATCGCCGGCGGGCGTAAGCGAATGCCACGAAGGTTGCGCCACCAAGGGCTCGTGGGACTATGCGCTCAACCGTGGCGCGCGGCTGGCGGTGGAGTTCGATTCCGGGCGCTATACCTTCTGTTTTTTGTAAGATGCGATCGACCATCCCCGCCAGAGGATCCACCGGAATTCGCCACGTTCGAATTCCGGTCACGGGGACACCACGAACCTGACCAGACACCGACATGAATCAGAGCGAAATGCGTATTGAAGCCGCGGAGGTGAGCCGCGTTGCCGACGAGGAAGCCATCCTCAATGAACTCCTGCCCCTGAAGCGCGCAACGGTGCTCGAACTCGGATGCGGGAAAGCGGACAAGACCCGCCTGGTTGCCCGGCAAGCCGCCTCGGTTTTGGCGCTGGAGGTGGACCGGATACAACTCGCGAACAATCAGGCAGCGGAAAATCCGGACAATGTCCGATTCGCGTTTGGCGGCGCCGAGAACATCCCCGCTGCAGACGCAAGCTTCGATATCGTCCTGATGTTCAAGTCCTTGCATCACGTCCCGATCGACCTGATGGACGACGCATTCGCCGAGATCCGCAGGGTTTTGAAACCGGGTGGCCTGGCCTATATTTCTGAACCCGTTTATGCCGGCGACTTCAACGACATACTCCGGCTGTTCCACGACGAGAAGGCGGTCAGGGAGGCGGCGTTTGCAGCGGAAGTAAACGCCGTTTCAACGCAGCGGCTGTCGCTCGTATCGCAGACCTTCTTTCTGCAACCGATGCACTTCGACGATTTCAGCCAGTTTGAAAACCGGATTCTCAAGGTGACCCATACCGATCACAGCTTGTCCCCCGCGCTTCACGATGCCGTGCGTGCGAAGTTCGACCGGCACATGGCGACCGGCGGGGTGAATTTCCACATGCCCATCCGGGTCGATCTGTTCAGAAAAGACGGCCCATAGCGGACCGGACCGTGGGCTTTCCCCTGCGGCTTTGCACTCGAGCCTGGGAAGCTTAGTCAGCCACAACCCGAACAGTCTGGCCAAGGCACCGTACCGTCTGATTCGCCCGTATTTTCGCCGTCTTGCGACTTTCGGGCCGGCCGTCAACGGTGACGTCACCGTTGGCGATCATGAGCTTGCCTTGCCCGCCGCTGTCGGCGATGCCGGTGAGTTTTAGCAGGTCGCAGAGCGCGACGTGTTCGCCACGCAGCTTGAATTCCAGGGTATCCATTCCTATGCGCCGCGCCGCCGCCACAGATAGCGGTAGACGAAGCCCGGGTAGGCAAATACCACGAACAGCGACGCGTTGACCGCGTAGAACTCCCAGTCCTGATGCTGGATGTCGCCCAGATTGCTTTCCAGCAAGCGCGCAATGCCACCGACCGCAAAAAACAGGATCACCAGTTCCAGCAGCCGCCAGGCGAAATTCTTGGTGCCTGTTTTGGGCCGGATGACGAAGAAAATACGCTCGACGAGGAAAGGCAGGTTGGCGGCGATGAACGCCAGAATCAGCAACAGGGTAGTGGAAAAATTCACGGTGGATCCGAAAAGCTAGGTAACGCCGGAGCAGACCCGCTCCAGCACGGTTTGGTTCAAATATCCCGGTTCAGAAAGACGCATGGATGGCGTGGATGCACACCGCCATCAGCGGCTGCGGCACGATCCCCAGCGCCAAGATTGCCAGCCCGTTGACCGACATGACGACACGCGCATCGGGGCTGGCGGTGATCGGTGCGGTGTCGAGCGGCGCGTCGAAATACATCAGCTTGACGATGCGCAAATAGTAGAACGCACCGATCAGCGAGAACAGTACGGCGGCCACTGCCAGCCATACGTAGCCGATCCCGATCACGGCCTGCAGCACCGACAGTTTGGCATAGAAACCCACCGTAGGTGGCACGCCGGCCATCGAGAACATCAACAGCAGCATCAGGAAGGCCAGCCAGGGGCTGCGGCGGTTCAGGCCCTTGAAGTCGTCCAGCTGGTCGGCTTCGAACCCGGCACGCGACAACAGCAGAATCATGCCGAACCCGCCCAGGCTCATCAGCGCATACACCAGCACGTAGAACATCGCGCTGCCGTAGCCGTTCTGCGAGCCGGCCAGAATGCCCAGCAGCATGAAACCCATGTGCGAGATGGTCGAGTAGGCAAACATGCGTTTCAGGTTGCTTTGCGCGATGGCCGCGACGTTGCCGAGCGCCATCGACAGCACGGCGAGGATCACCAGCATCTCGCGCCAGTCGCCCACCTGCGATTCCAGCCCCTGCCCCAGGATGCGGACCACGAAGGCAAATGCGGCGATCTTGGGGGCGGAGCCGATGAACAGCGTCATTGCGGTCGGCGCGCCGTGATAGACGTCCGGTATCCACATGTGGAACGGCACCGCGCCAAGCTTGAACGCCAGCCCGGCGACGATGAAGACAATGCCGAACACCAGCGGGATGCGCAGGTCGGTGCCGTCCTGCAGGGCAATGGCCATGTCGCCCAGCCCCAGCGAACCGGTGACGCCGTACACCATCGACATGCCATAGAGCAGCATGCCCGATGCCAGCGCACCCAGCACGAAGTATTTCATCGCCGCTTCGGTCGCCACGCTGGAGTCGCGCTGCAGTGCAACCATGGCGTACAGCGACAGCGACAGCAGTTCGAGGCCGAGGTACAGCGTAAGGAAATGGCTGGCCGACACCATCACCATCATCCCCAGCAGCGCAAACAGTGCCAGCACGAAGAACTCGCCCTTGTAGAGCCCGCGCGCGCGCAGGTAGTCGCGCGAGTACACCAGCACCACCGCTACGGTCAGATAGAGAAACAGCTTCAGCACGTCGGACAGCGGGTCACCGATGAACAGCCCGCCCAGCGCCAGCACCGGCAGGGTGGAGAAGTCGTGCAGAGTCAGGAATGCCGCGCCAGCCAGCGTGACGAGCGAAAGCGCATAGGCCAGATAGCGCTTGCTGTCGTCGACTGCGGCGTCGACCACCAGAATCAGCGAGACCATGGCAAGCACGAACATCTCGGGAAAAACAGGCGCGAATTGCAGGATGGCGTGGCGCATCTTGGAACCTTAAGGCAGTTTGCTTTGGGCGACGTGCGCCAACAGGTCGACTACCGACGCGTGCATCACATCGGTGAACGGCTTGGGATACAGCCCCATGACCAGCACGCAGACGGCCAGGACGCCGAGCAGCAGGATTTCGCGCGGATTGATGTCGGCCATTTCTTCGACGTGCGGGTTGGTGACCGCGCCGAATACGACGCGCTTGTACATCCACAACGTGTAGGCCGCACCGAGGATCAGCGTGGTGGCGGCGACGAAGGCAAACCAGAAATTGACCTGGGTTGCCGCCATGATGACCATGAATTCGCCGACGAAACCGCTGGTCGCCGGCAATCCGGCATTCGCCATGGCAAACAGCATGAAGAAGGCGGCGAACACCGGCATCCTGTTCACCAGCCCGCCGTAGTCCTTGATCTGGCGTGAATGCAGGCGGTCGTACATGACGCCGATGCAGAGGAACAGCGCCGCGGAGACGAAGCCGTGCGAGATCATCTGCACCAGCCCGCCTTCGGCACCGAGCGGGTTGAACAGAAAGAAACCGAGGGTGACGAAGCCCATGTGGGCGATCGACGAATACGCGATGAGCTTTTTCATGTCGGCCTGCACCAGCGCGACGAGGCCGATGTAGGCGACCGCGATCAGCGACAGCAGGATGACGAACCAGGCGAGTTCGTGGCTGGCATCGGGCAGGATCGGCAGGATGAAGCGCAGGAAACTGTAGGCGCCGACTTTCAGCGTGATCGCCGCCAGCACCACCGAGCCGCCGGTGGGCGCCTCGACGTGGGCGTCGGGCAGCCAGGTGTGCACCGGCCACATCGGCACCTTGACCCCGAAGGCCAGCAGGAAGGCGAAGAACATCAGCGTCTGCGCCGTCATGCCCAGCGTGGTGGTGTGCCAGGTCTGGATGTCGAAGCTGCCGCCGGACTGGAAATAGAGATAGATCATCGACACCAGCATCAGCAGCGAGCCGAGCAGCGTGTAGAGGAAGAACTTGAACGCGGCATAGACGCGGTTCGGTCCACCCCACACGCCGACGATCAGGTACAGCGGGATCAGCATGCCTTCGAAGAAAACATAGAACAGGATGCCGTCGAGCGCCGCGAACACGCCGTTGATGAGGCCGGACATGATGAGGAAGGCCGCCATGTACTGCGCGACCTTGTCCTGGATCACCTGCCAGCCGGCGATCACCACCAGCACGGTGATGAAGCTGTTGAGCAGGATCAGCGGCATGGAGATGCCGTCGACACCGAGATGGTAGTGGACATTGAATGCCGGTATCCACGCTGCCTTCTCGACGAACTGCATCGCCGAGGTGGTGGTATCGAAGCCGGTGACCAGCGGAATCGCGACGACCAGCCCCAGCAGCGCACCGGCCAGCGCCACCCAGCGCGCGAGCGCCGCGTTGCGGTCGGAGCCGGTGGCGAGCACCGCCACCCCGGCCAGAATCGGAACCCAGATAACGAGGGAAAGGAGGTTGTTCAGCATGGGTCAGTTCAAGCGCGCAAACCAGGTCACCAGGGCAAACACCCCGATCAGCATGGCAAAGGCGTAGTGGTAGATGTAGCCCGACTGGAAGGCCTTGACCAGGCGCGAGAAGCGTTCGACCAGGTGCGCCGAACCGTTGACGAAGAAGCCGTCGATCACATTCTGGTCGCCGCGCCGCCACAGGCTGCCGCCGAGTGCGCGCGCCCCCCGGGCGAATACCCAGCTGTAGAGTTCGTCGAACCAGTATTTGTTGAGCAGCATCTGATGCAGGAACTTGAAGCGTTGCGCGATGGCGGCTGGGATGTCCGGGCGCTTGAGGTAGAAGAACGCCGACAGCCCCACGCCCGCTGCCGCCAGCCAGAACGGCAGTGTTGTCAATGCGTGCAGCCCCATTTCCATGGCGCCGTGGAATTCCTGGTTCAGTTCGTGCATGACCGGATGGCGGTCGGCCACGTAGATCGCGCGGCCGAAAAAGTCGCCGAACAGCATCGGTTCGATGGTCATGTAGCCGATTGCCAGCGAGGGCAGCGCCAGCGCGAGCAGGGGACCGGTGACCACCCACGGGGTTTCGTGCGGCTGGGCGCCATGACCTTGGCTAGGTGCCCCATCATGCCCGGCGCCGCCGTGACCATGATGCGCGTCAGGCTCGTTGCCATGGGTGTGCCCCTGATGGAAACGCTCCTTGCCGTGAAACACCAGGAAATACATGCGGAAGGAGTAGAAGGCGGTGACGAACACGCCCGCCAGCACGGCGAAATAGGCGAAGCCGGCGCCCGGCAGCTGGGATATCTTGGCTGCCTCGATGATGCTTTCCTTGGAATAGAAGCCTGACAGGAAAGGCGTGCCGATCAGTGCCAGCGAGCCGATCAGCGAGGTGACCCAGGTGATCGGCATGTATTTCTTCAGGCCGCCCATGTAGCGGATGTCCTGGTTGTGGTGCATGGCAATGATGACCGAGCCGGCGGCGAGGAACAGCAGCGCCTTGAAAAAGGCATGCGTCATCAGGTGGAATACCGCGACCGAATAGGCCGAAGCGCCCAGCGCGACCGTCATGTAGCCGAGCTGGGACAAGGTCGAATACGCCACCACGCGCTTGATGTCGTTCTGCACCATGCCGAGGAAACCCATGAACAGCGCGGTGATCGCGCCGATCACCATGATGAAGTTCAGGGCCGTGTCCGACAGTTCATACAGCGGCGACATGCGCGCGACCATGAAGATGCCGGCGGTGACCATCGTCGCCGCGTGGATCAGTGCGGAAATCGGCGTCGGGCCTTCCATCGAGTCGGGCAGCCAGACGTACAGCGGGAACTGCGCCGACTTGCCCATCGCGCCGATGAACAGGAGGATGCCGATCACGCTCATCAGGCTCCACGGCGAGCCGGGCCATAGGCTGATGCTCTCGTTGGCGAGCGACGGCGCCTTGGCGAACACCGTGGCGTAATCGAGCGAGCCGAAATGCGCCAGCACCAGGCCGATGCCGAGGATGAATCCGAAGTCGCCGACGCGGTTGACCAGGAAGGCCTTGAGGTTGGCGTAGATCGCGCTTTCCTTGGTGTACCAGAAGCCGATCAGCAGGTAGGACACCAGGCCGACGGCTTCCCAGCCGAAGAACAGCTGCAGGAAATTGTTGCTCATCACCAGCATCAGCATCGAGAAGGTGAACAGCGAGATGTAGCTGAAGAAGCGCTGGTAGCCCGGATCGTCGTGCATGTAGCCGATGGTGTAGACGTGCACCATCAGCGAGACGAAGGTGACGACCAGCATCATCATTGCCGTCAGCGCATCGACCAGGAAGCCGACCTCGAAGCGCAGGTCGCCCAGCGTCATCCACGTATAGACCGTGCCGTTGAATGTGTGCCCGGCAAGCACGTCCTGGAACACCAGCACCGAGGCGATGAATGAGATCGCCACGCCGGCGATGGTGACGACGTGGGCGCCGGTGCGGCCGACCAGCCTGCCGAACAGGCCGGCGACGACCGCGCCGAACAGCGGCGCCAGCGGCACGACGAGATAGAGCGTCTGCATGTCCACGCGCATCAGCCTTTCAGGTGGTCGAGATCATCGACGTTGATCGTGTGGAGATTGCGGAACAGCACCACCAGGATCGCCAGGCCGATGGCCGATTCCGCCGCGGCGACGGTGAGGATGAAGAAGACGAAGATCTGGCCGTGAATGTCGCCGAGGTAATGCGAAAACGCGATGAAGTTCATGTTCACCGCCAGCAGCATCAGTTCGATCGCCATCAGGAGGATGATCACGTTCTTGCGGTTGAGGAAGATGCCCAGCACGCTGATGGCGAACAGGACGCCGCCCAGCACCAGGTAATGCGATAAGGAAATCATGCGCTGCCCTCCCCTGCGCCCGGCTTCTGCGTGGCCTGCATTTTCACGATGCGCAGGCGGTCGTTGCGCTTGACCTTCACCTGCTGCGCGGGATCGATGTACTTGCTGTCCTTGCGGCGGCGCAGCGTCAGCGCGATGGCGGCAACGATCGCCACCAGCAGAATCACCGCGGCGAGTTCAAACGCGTAGACATACTCGGTGTACAGCACCCGTCCGAGTTCCTTGGTATTGCTGTAATCGGCGGCATGCGGCGCGGGCGCACCCATCACCTCGAGGCCGAAGTGGCGGCTGCCGAGAATCAGCGCCATTTCGATCACCAGCAGCACGGCGACGAAGCCCGCCAGCGGCAGGTAATCCCAGAAACCCTCGCGCAGCTTTTCCAGATTGATGTCGAGCATCATCACCACGAACAGGAACAGCACCATCACCGCCCCGACGTAGACCAGCACCAGGGTGATGGCAAGGAATTCGGCTTCCAGCAGCATCCACAGCCCGGCCGCAGTGAAGAAGGCCAGTACCAGATAGAGGGCCGCGTGTACCGGATTGCGCGCAGTGATCACGCGCAAGCCGGCAAACACCAGGATGGCGGCAAAGAAATAGAAAATCGCGGTCGTGTAGGTCATGTCGATTCGTTAGCGATACTTGGCATCGTCCGCCCGGTCTTTCGCGATCTGTTCCTCGTACTGGTCGCCAATCGCCAGCAGCATGGGCTTGGTGTAATAGAGGTCACCGCGTTTTTCGCCGTGGTATTCGAGGATGCGCGTCTCGACGATGGAATCGACCGGACAGGATTCCTCGCAGAAGCCGCAGAAGATGCACTTCGTCAGGTCGATGTCGTAGCGCGTGGTGCGGCGGGTACCGTCGACGCGCTTTTCCGACTCGATGGTGATGGCCAATGCAGGACACACGGCCTCGCACAGCTTGCAGGCGATGCAGCGCTCCTCGCCGTTGGGGTAGCGGCGCAACGCGTGCAGACCGCGGAAGCGGGGACTTTGCGGGGTCTTTTCCTCAGGAAACTGCACGGTGATCTTGCGCGCGAACAGATGCCGACCGGTGAGCATCATGCCGCGCAGCAGTTCGATCAGGAGCAGGCTGCCGAAGAAATTCGTGATCCGTTTCATGGCGCGCTCAATGGAAAAGATGCCCATACGGCGTCTGCATCATGGCGCCGACGAAGACGATCCA
The DNA here is from genome assembly GCA_036568085.1 of Thiobacillus sp. Taxonomy (GTDB): domain Bacteria; phylum Pseudomonadota; class Gammaproteobacteria; order Burkholderiales; family Thiobacillaceae; genus Thiobacillus. The sequence goes on along the minus strand of DATCTE010000289.1, from coordinate 3,446 downwards.
GACGAGGGTGATGGGGATGAACACCTTCCAGCCCAGACGCATGATCTGGTCGTAGCGATAGCGCGGGAAGGTGGCGCGAAACCACAGGAACAGGAACAGGACGAAGCCGGTCTTCAGCAGCCACCAGACGATGCCGTCCGGCAGGAACGTCACCGGCGACAGCCAGCCACCAAGGAACATCAGCGTGGCCAGCGCCGCGACCAGGATCATGTTGGCATATTCGGCGAGGAAAAACACGGCGAAGGCCATGCCAGAATATTCCACATGGAAACCGGCGACGATCTCGGATTCGCCTTCGGCGACGTCGAATGGCGCGCGGTTGGTTTCGGCCACGCCGGCGATCAGGTAAACCATGAACAAGGGGAACAGCGGCCAGATATACCAGTGATGCAGCCCGCCCACCTGGCCATGCACGATGTCGGTTAGGTTGAGCGACTGCGCCGCCATCAGCACACCGACCAGCGCGAAGCCCATGGCGATCTCGTACGACACGATCTGCGCCGCCGAGCGCATGGCGCCGAGGAAGGCGTACTTGGAATTGGACGCCCAGCCCGCGATGATGACGCCGTACACGCCCATCGAGGTGATCGCCATCACATACAGCAGCCCCGCGTTGATGTTGGCCAGCACCAGGTTGTCGGTAAACGGAATCACTGCCCACGCCGCCAGCGCCGGGGCGATGGCGAGGATGGGGCCGAGGATGAAGAGGCCGCGGCTTGCCCCCGACGGGATGATGATTTCCTTCATCAGCAGCTTCACCGCGTCGGCGATCGGCTGCAGCAGGCCCTGGAAACCGACGCGGTTGGGGCCGATGCGCACCTGCATCCAGCCGATGATTTTCCGTTCCGCGTAGGTAAGGTACGCCACGCCCAGCATCAGCGGCACCACCAGCGCCAGGATTTTGACCAGCGTCCAGACGATGGTTTGAATGGCGCTCCAGTCCATGCCTGCGCTCTCCATCAGACCGGCTCCGCCGTGATCGGCCCGAACATCGGGCCCAGCCCGGCCGTCAGCGGATGACCGCTGGGCACGCGCACGCAATTGTCGGGCAGGAAATCATCGCGCTGGACTTTGAGGGTCAGCGCACTCGCGGTCTGACGCACCGAGACGCGGCCGTTTTCCTGCAGTCCCAGTTTCGCGATCAGCCGGCTGTGCATGCGCGCCACCGGAAGCGCCGCGTCCAGCGTCATCTGCAATGAGGGCGACCGGCGCACCACGGCGTCAGTCTGGTAGATCGGCACCTCGGCGACACGCTCCAGTCCGTCGGTGGGCTGCAGCGGCGCTCCCCTCACGCCGCTGACTTCGTTGGTGAGGAAAGCCTGTACCGAGCCGATGGGCGTGTCGCCCAGTGCGTCGCGCAGCACTTCCTTGGAATCGTTGTGGTCGAACCCGGCCAGTCCCAGCAGATTGCCCAGCACGCGCAACACCTTCCAGGCCGGACGCGTTTCGCCGAGCGGCTTCACCACGGCGTTAAAACTCTGCACGCGTCCCTCGGTGTTGATGAACGTGCCCGAGGTTTCGGTCCAGGGTGCAATCGGCAGCAGCACGTCCGCGTAGTCGAGCGACTTGCCCTTGTAGGGCGACATCACCACGACAAGGTCCGCCGCATTGATGCTGGCCATCGCAGACACCGGGTCGTGGGTATCGAGTTCGGCCTCCACCCCCAGCAACAGATACGCGCGTAGGGGCTGGGCCAGCATCTGCTGCGCGTTGAGACCCTTGACGGCAGGCTGGCCCAAGGCGCCGCGTCCCGGAATCGCACCGACCGCCACCGCCCCGACACTGTTGGCGGCCTCACCCAGCACGCCAAAACTGGCGCCGGAGAGTCGCGCCACTTCCTGCGCCAGCGCATGGATCTGCGAATAGCTGGGATGATGCTGCGCCATGTTGCCGAGGAAGACGGCGCGCGCTTCTCCGCCTGAAGAACCTTGGCCGCCACCCGCGATGCTCTCGGCCATCTTGCGCGCGATGTCGTCGGCTACGCCGTGCGCGGCGATGTCCGGCACCGGCAGGTCTTTCAGTTCGGCCAGCGCACGGCATACGCCGGCCAGTGCGGTGGCCAACTGCGACGGCGCAACGATGCGCTTGGCGTGCACCTTGCCGAGGAATTCGTCCTCGTGCGCGTTGATCAGGTTGAGCTGGCCGTACCAGCGTACCGACTCGCGGATGCGGTGCGCCATCAGCGGATGGTCCTTGCGCAGGTTGGAACCCACCACCAGCATGCGATTGAGGCGCGACATGTAGGTCACCGGCATGCCGAGCCAGAAGCCGCCGTGCGCCTTGTCGTCGAGCGAGAAGTCGGACTGCCGCAGACGGTGGTCGACGTTGCCGCTGCCCATGCCGCGCATCAGCTTCTGCAGCAGGAACAATTCCTCCGCCGGGCGGTACGGCGTCGACAGCGCGCCGATCCGGTCGGCGGGAATCGCTTTCAATCTATCCGCGACGAACTCGAGCGCCGCCTGCCAGGTGGTTTCCACCCACTGGCCGTTGTGCTTGACCATCGGCTGGGTCAGGCGCTCGGCCGTGTTAAGGCCTTCGTAAGAGAAACGGTCGCGGTCGGCCAGCCAGCATTCGTTGACGTCCTCGTTCTCGCGCGGCAGTACGCGCATGACCTTGTTGTCCTTGACCTGAACTTCGAGGTTGGAGCCCAGGCTGTCGTGTGGGCTGATCGAGTGGCGGCGCGACAGTTCCCAGTTGCGGGCGGTGTAGCGGAAGGGTTTGCTGGTCAGCGCGCCGACCGGGCACAGGTCGATGACGTTGCCTGACAGCTCGGACGCCACCTGGCTTTCCAGGAATGGCATCACCTCCGTATGCTCGCCGCGACCGGGCATGCCGAGTTCCATCACGCCGGCGATTTCCTGGCCGAAGCGCACGCAACGGCTGCAATGGATGCAGCGCGTCATGTCGGTGGCGATCAGCGGGCCGAGGTTCTTGTCGCGCACCACACGCTTGACTTCCTGGTAGCGCGACGACGAGCCGCCGTAGCCCACCGCCAGATCCTGCAGCGTGCATTCGCCGCCCTGGTCGCAGATCGGGCAGTCGAGCGGATGATTGATGAGCAGGAACTCCATCACGCTTTTCTGCGCGTTGATGGCGTATTCCGAACGCGTATAGACCTTCATCCCATCTGTCACCGGCGTGGCGCAGGCAGGCAGCGGCTTGGGTGCCTTCTCCACCTGCACCAGGCACATGCGGCAGTTGGCGGCAATCGACAGCTTCTTGTGGTAACAGAAATGCGGAATCGCGATGCCGGCCTGATTGGCCGCATCCATGATGGTTTCGCCGCTTTCGACCTGCAGCGCGCGTCCGTCAATTTCGATATTGAGCGTAGCCATCGTTAAATTCCGTTCACACCATGCATCGCTTGTGTTCGATGTGGTGCTCGAACTCGCGGCCGAAATGTTTGAGAAAGCTTTGCACCGGCATCGCCGCGGCGTCGCCCAGTG
>DATCTE010000288.1:0-3915 GCA_036568085.1 Thiobacillus sp. | reverse complement strand
GGGGCAAGGCCCTGCCCGCAGGGAGCCTGTTCAAGGTGGCGCGAACCGGGGTGGCGCGCACCTTCCAGAATCTCCAGCTGTTCAGCGAGTTGAGCGCCCTCGACAACGTCATGGTTGCCCTCAAGGACGTTTACCGCAGCCCGCTGCCGCTGGTCCTGCTGGGACTGGCCAGGGCAGAGGAAAAGCGCGCCCGCGCCGCCGCACTGGCCCTGCTGGAACTGGTGGGCCTCAAGGCGCAGGCACGCAGCCTGGCCAAAGATCTGACCTATGGCGACCAGCGCTTCCTGGAAATCGCCCGCGCCCTGGCGCGCAAACCCGAACTGCTGATCCTCGACGAACCGGCGGCGGGCCTGGCCCATCCCGACGTGAACAAGTTGCTGGAGATCATCAAGCTCATCCATGAGCGGGGCATCAGCATCATCCTGATCGAGCATCACATGGACGTGATCAGCGAACTGTGCAGCGTGGTGACGGTGCTGGATGGCGGCCGGATCATTGCGGCCGGGACGGCGGAGCAGGTCAAGCGCGATCCCAAGGTGATCGAGGCCTATCTGGGCCTGGCCGACGACACGGCAGGCGCCGCCGCGCCCGCCCCCCAGGTCGGATGAAGGGAAGGATGAAGCAGTGTTGACGGTCGAGAATCTGCATGCGGGATACGGGACGAGCGAGGTACTCGTAGGCGTCTCCCTGGAAGTGAAAGCGGGCGCGGTGGTGGCCCTGATCGGCGCGAACGGCGCAGGAAAGACCACCACCATGCGGGCCATTTCCGGGATGGTCAGGCCGAATCGGGGACGCGTGTTGCTGGACGGCAGGCCGGTCCAGGATCTGGAAGCCTCCCGTATCGCCCGCCTCGGACTGGCCCACTCGCCGGAGGGGCGGAAGGTGTTCGGCCCGCTCTCGGTGGAAGACAACCTGCTGCTGGGTGCCTACAGCCGCCTGCCCCGCTTCTTCGGTTTTCGCGCCCGGGCCGCTGCCGACCTGGAAGGGGTCTACGCGCTGTTTCCCCGTCTCAAGGAACGGCGTCTGCAGGCGGCCGGCACCTTGTCGGGTGGCGAGCAGCAGATGCTCGCTATCGGCCGTGCCCTGATGTCCAAACCCAAGGTCATGCTGCTGGACGAACCCTCCATGGGTCTCGCGCCCATCATCGTGCAGGAGGTGTTCAATACCATCCGCCGCCTCAAGGAAACCGGCATCACCCTGCTGCTGGTGGAACAGTTCGCCAAGAGCGCCCTGGAGGTGGCGGATTACGCCTATGTGATGGACCGAGGCCGTATCGCCATCGAAGGGACCCCCGCCCATCTGCGTGAGGACGAACGGGTACTCGCTGCCTACCTGGGTTGATCCGACACGCCTGTTACGTCCCTGCGTACAACGAATCAGTACTGCACCACCCCGGGATCGAGGCTGCGCCACAGATACCAGGTGGCGACCGTGCGCCAAGGGGCATGGCGTTCGCCGTGCCGGCGCAGCGTTTTCGGCGTGGGGCGTTCGCCGCCCAGGTAATGCAAGGCCACGGCCTTCTGCAGCCCGATGTCGTCGACCGGCCACACGTCGGGACGGCGCAGACTGAAGATCAGGAACATCTCGGCCGTCCAGCGACCGATGCCGCGCACGTCGGTCAGTTCGACAATCACCGCTTCATCGTCCATCTTTTTCCAGCGCGCCGGCTCGACGCGGCCATCGGCGAAATGCCCGGCCAGGTCCCGCAGGTATTCGGCCTTGCGGCGCGACAGGCCGCAGGCGGCGAGCGCCTCCAGTTCCAGCGTGGCGACGTGTTCAGGAGTGACGTGCCCGGCGAATTCTGCAAAACGCGCCCACACGCTGTCGGCGGCCTTGACCGAGATCTGCTGTCCGACGATGGCACGCGCGAGGGTCTGGAAGGGATCGCCGCGATTGGCAAGGATGGCATCGGGATAGCGCGCGATGAGCGCAGCCATCACCGGGTCGGCGGCGGCGAGTTCGGCGCAGGCGGTGTGCCAGTATGTTGGAGCTTGCGCTCGCGTCATTGCTGTAAATTGATGATCTTGCCGACGATATGATCTTGCGGAACGAATCCCCAGTAACGGCTATCGTTACTGGCATCGCGGTTGTCTCCCATCATGAAATAGTGCTTGTCCGGCACACGACAGGAAAACCCTTCGCTACGATAGGTGCAATGCGCTTTGCCAGGAAAGTCGCTGATGTGGTCAGCGAAAATGGCCGGCTTGCCCGGCTCATTCAATACACGATACGCAGCCGAGCCGATGCTTTCACTTCTTAACCTCGTCGTGACGGAATCACCCGCATGGACCACATAATCGTACGTGCCGAGATCGCGATACACGGCCGTTTGACCATTGATGGATAGTAATTTGTTTTTGTACTCGACAAGGTCGCCAGGCAAGCCGACTACGCGCATCAGGTAATCGAGCCGCTCACTTGCCGCTGGAAAAACAAACACCATGACATCACCCCGATTGATGGCGCACTGATCGTGCCTTTTCGGACAGTGATTCCGTAGGCACTGTTGTTTCCATACCCCCATTTGCTTGCGATGACGTGCCGACCAACTTCAAGGTTGGGCAACATGGAGCCCGACGCCACACGAAATGGTTCGAATAAAAAAGCTCTCACAAAAAAGATCAGTGCAATGAACGCAAGCCAAATGCCGATCAGGCCATACCACCTACTGTAAATGGGGCGTGGGAATTCAGCCGGATATCGTGCTGTCGCGAGAAAAGCATGCACTATGCCTATCAGCGTAATTACAAAAATTATCAGCCCGATAAAAACAGCACTGTCCCACCAAAGAAAAGTGGCCGCACTCGCTACCAGCGTAATTAAATAGACAATCGCCCAGCGCAGCTGCGCTGCATATAACAAGCCAATAAAAGGTGAAAGCAGCAATGCGAGAATGCCCGCGATCCATTTGTTTGGTTTATTCATGGCAATCGCTGTTTCCCTTCGCGTTTCTTCGCGTCCTTCGCGGATAAAGTCTTTCCCCATCACAGCAGGATGATGTCGTACTGTTCCTGCGGGTAGGTGGTCTCGACCTGCAGCGACACCGGCTTGCCGATGAAGTCGATCAATTGGGCAAGGTTGCCGGACTCCTCGTCGAGGAACAGGTCGATTACGCTTTGCGCAGCGACGATGCGATATTCGCGCGCGTCGAACTGACGCACCTCGCGCAGGATCTCGCGCAGCACGTCGTAGCACACGGTCTGCGCGGTCTTGATTTCGCCGCGTCCGGCGCAGGTGGGACAGGGTTCGCACAGCACGTGCGCCAGCGATTCGCGCGTACGTTTGCGCGTCATCTCGACCAGTCCCAGCGCGGAAAAACCGCTGACTGTGGTGCGAGTGGGGTCGCGCGCCAGCGCCTTCTTCAGTTCGGTCAGCACCGCTTCCTGGTGCTCGGCGTTGTCCATGTCGATGAAGTCGATGATGATGATGCCGCCGAGGTTGCGCAGACGCAGCTGGCGCGCGATGGCCTGCGCGGCTTCGAGATTGGTCTTGAAGATGGTGTCGTCGAAGTTGCGCGCGCCGACAAAGCCGCCGGTGTTGACGTCGACCGTGGTCAGCGCCTCGGTCTGGTCGATGATGAGATAGCCGCCCGATTTCAGGTCGACGCGCCGCCCCAGCGCCTTGGCGATTTCGTCCTCGATGGCGTGCAGGTCGAACAGCGGCCGGTCGGCGCCGTAGTGCTGCAGTTTTTCGAGCACGGCATGGGTGTAGTTCTGCGCGAACTCGGCCATGCGCTGATAGGTCTCGCGCGAGTCGATCAGGATGCGCGACGTATCGCGGTTGACGAAATCGCGCAGCACGCGCAGCGACAGGTCGAGATCCTGGTACAACAGGCACGGCACGATGCAGTTGCCGCGCGACTGGATGCTGCTCCACAACCGCCTCAGGTAGTCGATGTCGGCCTGCATTTCGGCG
>DATCTE010000287.1:0-3426 GCA_036568085.1 Thiobacillus sp. | reverse complement strand
AGGGCCAGCAGTTCGTCCTGCGTGGTGGTCGCCGGCAGATCGTGCGACACGCTGGTGACGCCGGCACGCTCGCAAGCGCACTTCTTGTTGCGGACGTACACCGCAGAAGCCGGATCGCTGCCGACCAGGATCACTGCCAGGCCGGGACGGCGCTTGCCCTGCACCTCGCGCTCCGCCACCTTGTCGTGGACCACTGCGAGGATGGTGTCGGCCATGGCCTTGCCGTCGAGGATACGTGCGCTCATCAAGACAACCCTGAAGCAAAAGGGTGATTTTCCCGGAAACCCCCCACCTTACTCAAGCGAAAATTGACCCCGCCGGTTCGCCACGGTATAGTCTCGCCTCTCCGAAATGCGTCCGGAGTTCCCAGAATCGGGTTTTGGACGCCGCTAGGATTTCGGGGTGTAGCGCAGCCCGGTAGCGCGCCTGCTTTGGGAGCAGGATGTCGGAGGTTCGAATCCTCTCACCCCGACCACCCCAAGATGCCCGAGAAGTGAGTCTCTGCCCGTAGCTCAACTGGATAGAGCACCAGCCTTCTAAGCTGGGGGTTACAGGTTCGATTCCTGTCGGGCAGGCCAAGGTTTTCGTTGTCAGCCTTGCTGACGACAACAATGGTGGATGTAGCTCAGTTGGTAGAGTCCAGGATTGTGATTCCTGTTGTCGTGGGTTCGAGTCCCATCATCCACCCCATTATTCAAGCGGGCTTCAGTTCTCTGAAGCCCGTTTCTTCGTTTGTGGAATACAACTAGACGCTTAACGGTTGGCGAAGGCCATGCACCATTCTGACGGACGGCGATTTGACATTAAGCTTATCGAGACTATAAAAATCCGCAGAGCCAGAACACAATAAGACCAAGCCTAAAGCTCAAGACGATAACAACAAGCATCAGTTGTGCGGAGACGCAACCGAAGGAGGAAAAACATGTATTCACATGCACGTCATACTGGACTGCTGCTCGCAGTTTTGCTGACCCCGTTGTCGGCACACGCTGTTGATGTTTCTGTTACCGATCTGCCAAGCACTATCCAGTCCTGTGTCGCCAGCAATACCTGTGGTGTCGGCTACGCAAGCGTTTACGATTCCGGGACAGTGAGTGCCTTTGGGATCTACAACATTGGCCAGACTGGGTTTAATTATCTTGTCAGGTATGCCCTTGTATCACCTTCCGGCCAAACCACCAGCAGCACTGATTTCTATCAATATCCAACGGTGACAACATCTTCCTCGACCCCCTTCACAGGCTACCTGTGGATGCAGGTTCAGGGTGCGTATAGCGCCGGCCAGTCCGCGAACCCGATTACACTTTATCTGGACAAGGTTTCACCTGTCCCAAGCAGTTTTTATAACCAAAACGGCGATTTGTCGCTGTTCGTCTCCGCATCCGATTTGCTGGCCGGCAGTAGCTACGTTAATTCGGGTCTGGATTCAAACAACCAGAGCTATGTTTTGGGCAACTTGTCAGGCGAAGTCCCTATAGGGTGCGTAGCGCAAGGATGCAGCGCGTTTGCACAACTCAACCTGGCACAACTGCAATTTAGCCTGAGCGGAACAACTATTGGCACCGGCTTTAATTCTGCCGATTCTCGTGGGCTGGTTTTCGCTTTGGGTACATCTGATGATGGTTCTGTAAGTGGCTATGCTGGCAGTATTTCTCAGTCGTTTTACATCAGCTCCGTTCCAGATTCTGAACCCGTTTGGTTATTCTCAGCTGGCCTGGCATGTCTGGCTACCGTAATGCGCCGTAAGCGAGTCGCTTTCACTTAAGCCATCATCTATTGAAACAAAGCCCGCGTCAGCGGGCTTTGTTCATTTCATGCCCGCCACGGCGCCGCGCGTCATTCGTGGATCTCGCCATCGACATACAGCCAGTGCCCGTCCACCCGCTCGAAGTTGCTGGTCTCGTGCAGTCTGTAGGCACGTCCATTGAGCTTGTAACGCGCGACGAATTCGACTGTCGCATGGGTCGCGTCCAGCGGCGTGTGCGATTTCACCGCCAGTCCCAGCCATTGCGGGCGCGGCACGGTGTCGAGCCCCAGCGCAGCGGGACAGGTCGCGGGATGCCAGGTCGCCCGCAGATAATCCTCCAGCCCCAGCACAAAGGCGCTGTAACGCGAGCGCATCAGGCTTTCGGCGTCCGGGGCCGGCTCGCCGGCATGAAACCGCCCGCAACAGGCTGCAAGCGTGCGCCCCGAGCCGCACGGACAGTCCGCGCCGCTCATGGCTTGTTTACCGGGCAACGCAATTTCGGTTTGATGTACGGCCACACGGCATCGAGCATTTTGCCCTGGGCTTTCTCGTTCGGATGAATGCCGTCGGCCTGCATCATGCCCGGCACAACCCCGACCCCGCAGACAAAACACGGCACGCGGACAATCTTCTCCTCGCGCGCCACGTCGACATACAGCTTCGCCACCGCCTCGGCATACGGCTTGCCGTAATTGGGCAGCACCGGCGCTTCCAGCAGAACCACCCAGGCGCCCCCCGCCCTGGCCTGGCGGATCAGCGTGACCACGTTCTGCCGGATCGCCTCGGGCGGCGTGCCGCGCATGGCGTCGTTGCCGCCGAGCTCGATCAGCACACCTTGCGGATGATGCCGATCCAGCGCAGGCTGCAGGCGCTGCAGGCCGTTCTGCGTAGTGTCGCCGCTGATGCTGGCGTTGACTACGTGCCAGTCAGGCGCCCGTTTCTTCAGGCGCGCGTCGAGACGGTCCACCCAGCTTTGCCCCGGCGCCAGGCCATAGCCGGAACTCAGGCTGTCGCCGACAATCAACAGGGAACAGGGGCTGGCGGCGGCCCAGCCCGGCAACCACAACACCAGCAGCATCCACGCGCGATAATTCATCCATCCACCTTGATCCGATTCCATCCCAATGACGCCACCTGACAGCGCCCAGTTCCCTGATCCAGTCGTCCTGGCGCGCGCCCTGTCGCAGCGCGTACCTACCGCCGACGGCGAACTCGACATCCTCAATGAAGTCGAGCTTGCCGTCAAAGCGAGCGAGACACTCGCCATCACCGGCGCGTCCGGCTCCGGCAAATCCACCCTGCTGGGCCTGCTGGCCGGGCTCGACCACCCGTCCGCGGGCGAAATCTTTCTGCTCGGCCAGCGCCTCAACGATCTCGACGAGGACGCCCGCGCCCGCCTGCGCGCAGGCCGCATCGGCTTCGTGTTCCAGTCGTTCCAGCTGCTGCCCGCGCTCACTGCGCTGGAAAACATCTTGCTGCCGCTGGAACTGGCCGGCCACGCCGACGCGCGCGAACGCGCCGCGTACTGGCTCGACCGCGTCGGGCTTGCCGCGCGCGCCGCGCATACCCCACGCCAGTTGTCCGGCGGCGAGCAGCAACGCGTCGCCATCGCGCGCGCCTTCGCCACCGATCCCGAAATCGTGTTCGCCGACGAACCCACCGGCAACCTCGACGCCGAT
>DATCTE010000286.1:0-2954 GCA_036568085.1 Thiobacillus sp. | reverse complement strand
GTCAAAGGAGGAATTTTCAAGCCCGCCGGAAGTAGGGCCAAAGCACAGGCCGGGAAAGTGGGAGGAAAACGGGCGCGCCCCCCATTCCTCACCCTCACGCCATGGCGTGGATGCCGGCATCCGCTCCCGCCGCAAGGCATGGGAATCAGTGTAACAGTTTTTGCGCCCGGCCTTCGTCGGCAGCCCGGCCGCAGGAGAGCGGGTCCGATGGACTCGGGATCCGCCACGCCGTCATTTCATTGAAGAGATCTCCGGAACGAATGTACCCATCGTTCAGTTTTCCAAAAGGATCATGCCCGCGTAACTTGAATGTCACGGCGGCTTGATAGATTTCACGCGTTCCCGGCCGCCGGCCTGACGGCGGCCGGTTTCCACAAGTCCATCCTGGAGAACCTTCATGTCAGAATCCGTTTCCCTTTCGCGCCGCCGCGCGCTCCAACTGCTGTCCGGCATGCCGATGCTGCCCCTGGCGTCGTCGCTCGCCGGCCTGCCGCTCGTTGCCGAAGCCATGCCCACGGGCTGGCCGGTGCGCTATCAGTTCGGCGCCATGTCGGCCCCGTCGCTGGCTGACCCGGCGAAAATGGCCGAGACCTATGTCGCCTCGACCCTGACGAAAAGCATCGGACGCCATGTCGAGACCTACGCGCTGGGTTACGAGACCTTCTTCCTGACCGGCGACAGCGTGCCGAGCGCGGAAGGCGGCATGACGCTTGCCGGCGGTTATTACAACATCAATAACGCGCCCATTTTAGATACGACGTCGCCGGACCAGCGCCAGTTCTTCTCCGACTGCCCGGACGGCATGTCCCTGCTGACCTTGCCTAAAACGCACTCGCGTCGCCGCGGCTGCCAGCGCGTGTTCGCGGTGGTGCAGTTCGAGTACGCCACCAAAAACGTCGCCGGTGCCTCGATGTACGGCCGCCTGCCCTCGCCGATCGCGGTGCTCGCGCTCGACCAGGACGAGCGCACCGGCCAGCTGACGCTGGAAAGCTATTCGAACGTCGACACCAGCGGCGTCCATGGCCTGTGGATCACCTGCGGCGCCAGCCGTTCGCCCTGGAACACGCACCTGTCGAGCGAGGAATACGAGCCCGACGCGGTGACCATCGCCGGCAATGCGCAGTTCAAGGCCTTCAGCCAGAACCTCTACGGCGACGCGAACGCCGCCAACCCCTACCACTACGGCCACCTGCCGGAAGTGACGGTCCACCCGAACGGCACCGGCAGCATCAAGAAGCACTACTGCATGGGCCGCATTTCGCACGAGCTGGTGGAAGTCATGCCCGACGAGCGCACCGTCCTGATGGGCGACGACGCGACCAACGGCGGCCTGTTCATGTTCGTTGCCGACCGTGCCCGCGACCTCTCCGCCGGCACGCTCTACGTGGCGAAATGGCTGCAGAAGACCGCAGCCAACGGCGGCTCGGCCGACATCGAATGGATCCGACTTGGTCATGCCACCAGCGACGAAATCAAGGCGCTGGCCGATACCCAGACCGCCGCCGACATCGTCGACGTCAAGACCAGCGATCCGTCCGATCCCGCCTACACGAAAATCCCGTTCGGCGGCAAAACCCAGTGGGTCAAGTTCGTCGCCGGCCAGGAGAAGGCAGCAGCCTTCCTCGAAACGCACCGCTACGCGGCCTACAAGGGCGGCAGCCTCGGCTTCACCAAGATGGAAGGCACGACGGTCAATGCCCGCGACAAGGTCGCCTACTCGGCGATCAGCTACGTGCAGGCGGCCATGACCAACGGTTCCGGCGGCATCGCGATCCAGGGTCCGCTGGCCGGCATGGTCTACGCGTGGAAGCTCGACGGCGGCCAGTCGGACGACACCGGCGCCCGCATCCACAGCCAGTGGGTGCCCGTCAGCGGGTCCCCGCTGCTGCTCGGCGAAGACCTCGCCGCCCCGGATGCGCTGGGCAACCTGTCCAACGCCGACAAGATCGCCAACCCGGACAACCTGAAGTTCTCGGAAGCGATGCGCACCCTCTTCATCGGCGAGGACAGCGGCCGCCACGTCAACAACTTCCTGTGGGCCTACAACGTCGACACCAAGGAACTGAGCCGCATCCTGTCCTGCCCGGCCGGCGCCGAATCGACCGGCCTGCATGCCGTCGACGACGTCAACGGCTTCAGCTACATCATGAGCAACTTCCAGCACCCGGGCGACTGGGAATCGCCCCTGCACGACAAGGTGAAAGCCGTTCTCGATCCGCTCGAGTCGGCCAACTACAACGGCAAGTTCAGCGCCGCGGTGGGTTACCTGACGATTGCGGGCCGCGTTAAGGACGACTGAGCTCGGTAGGCGTGTCCGGGGCCGCCCGGGCACTAGGCTTGTAAATGATTCGGGGCATCCTTGACGGATGCCCCGAATCATTTACCGCGACGTGTGTTTGCCAGGCAGCCCGGCCCGGGACTCAGCCGCCCGGCGCCTTGACCAGTTCCTGCTCGTCCAGCTTGTCGCGGTATTCCTCCATCAGGTTTTCCGTTTCCACCTTCCTGATGCCGGTAAAGGGTTCCTTGTCGGCCAGGATCTCGCCGCAGGTCTTGTGCTCGAAGCGCTCCATCAACGACCGGCCCACCTCGTAGAGCGCCAGGTTCTTGTGTTCGCAGGCGGCGATGTCGCGCTCATTGCTCGCCTTGACGGTTTCCAGCCTGCGCTTCTCCGCCTCGGTCTGCTGCAGGGTCTGGGTGGTTTCGGCGAGGGTCTTCCGGGTCGCGGCCAGTTGCTGCGCCGTGGTGGCCAGTGTTTCCTTGACCTGGGCCAGTTCGCTGCTCGCTGCCGTGAGCTGCTGTTTGCTCGCGCCGAGCCCCTGCTGCAGGCGTGCCACCTTGCCTTCCTCGGCCTTCGACGAGGCCTGGGCCTTCTCCAGGTCCGCGGCCAGCCGGGCCTTTTCCTGCTCGGCAGCGGCTAGATCCCCCTGTGCCTGTGACAGTTGCTGCTGTACCCG
>DATCTE010000285.1:0-10488 GCA_036568085.1 Thiobacillus sp. | reverse complement strand
ACTGCCCCTCGATCCGGGCTTTCCGCATCGACCCCGATAAATGGCTGGACGCCGAATGGGAACCCGAGCCCGGCCATATGTTCGACGTCTCGATCAAGGTCGTCGTCGGCAACCAGCGCGGCGTGCTGGCCAAGGTCGCGGCGGCGATCGCCGAACACGGCTCCAACATCGGCAATGTGGCGATGGAGGAGGAAGACGGCAGCCCCTACACCGTCCTGTTCTTCACCGTGCAGGTGGAAAACCGCATGCACCTCGCACGCGTGATGCGCGGCCTGCGCGTGCTGCCCGACGTGGTGCGGATCTTCCGCATCAAGGGGAAAAAGGACGGCCGCGCCACGCAAACCCAATAATCAGGCACCAGGAAATCCAGCATGAACAAACGCATCATCCAGACTGCCGACGCACCGGCCGCGATCGGCACCTATTCGCAGGCCGTGCGGGTCGACCACACCGTGTACATATCCGGCCAGATCGGCCTGGATCCCGCCAGCATGCAACTGGTCGACGGCATCGACGCGCAGATCCACCAGGTATTCAAGAACCTGGCTGCCGTAGCGACTGCGGCGGGCGGCTCCCTGGCCGACGTGGTGAAGCTGAACGTGTTCCTCACCGACCTCGGCCACTTCCCCAGGGTCAATGAAATCATGGCCGGCTATTTCAGCCAGCCCTACCCGGCACGCGCAGCAGTCGGCGTGGCTGCGCTGCCGCGCGGCGCGCTGGTCGAGGCCGACGCCGTGATGGCCTTGGACTAGGCATTTGAAGACGGCGTCGCCGTTTTCCTTCCCGGTCAGTCCGGCGCTCGCTGCCAAACTCGCCAAACTGGGCCTCACCCGTGACGCCGACCTGGTGTTGCACCTGCCGTTGCGCTGGGAGAACGAAACCCGCATCACGCCGATCCGCGACCTGATGCCGGGCGAGACCGCACAGGTGCAGGCAGTGGTTCGTGAGGCCAGCGTTGCCTACCGGCCGCGCCGTATGCTGACGGTGACGGTTGAGGACGCCGGCGGCGTGCTCGGCATCCGCTTCCTGAATTTTTACCCCAGCCATCTCAAGCTGTTCCAGCCGGGACAAATCTTTCGCTTCAACGGCGAAGTCCGTGGCGGATTTCTGGGGCTGGAGATGGTGCACCCGCGCTTCGCCAAGGCCGACGACGACACGCCGCTGCCGACACAACTGACACCCGTCTATCCCACCACCGCCGGACTCGGCCAGGCCACGCTGCGCAAGGCGGTCGAACGCGCATTGGCGGCACCGATTCCCGACACGCTGCCTACCGACTGGCTGGCAAAGCTTGACCTGCCGGAACTGGAAGCCAGCATCCGTCTGCTGCACCAGCCGCCGCTCGAATGCGCGTTGAGCGAACTCGAATCGCGCCGCCATCCGGCCTGGCAGCGGCTCGCCTTCGACGAACTGCTTGCGCAGCAGCTGTCGCTGGCGACCGCACGCCGCCAACGCACATCGCGTCCAACCCTGCCGCTGCCCGCGTGCCAGCAACTGACAGCCGCATTCACCCGCGCGCTGCCGTTTGTGCTGACCGCCGCGCAGGCGCGCGCCTGGCAGGAAATCAGCGCCGACCTCGCGCAGCCGCACCCGATGCGCCGCCTGCTGCAAGGCGACGTCGGCAGCGGCAAGACCGTAGTGGCGGCGCTCGCCTGCCTGCAGGCGATCGAAAACGGTTTTCAGGCCGCCTTCATGGCACCGACCGAAATCCTCGCCGAACAGCATTACCGCAAGCTGGCACCTTCTCTGTCAGCACTGGGCGTGCGCTGCGCCTGGGTGTCGGGCAGCCAGCGCAAATCGGAGCGCAGCGCCGCCTGGCAGGCAATCGCCGCGGGCGAAGCCGACCTTGCGTTCGGCACCCACGCGCTGTTCCAGGAAGCCGGCAGCTTCCAGCGACTGGGTGTGGCGGTGGTCGACGAGCAGCATCGTTTCGGCGTCGGCCAGCGGCTGGCGCTGATGCAGAAAGGCGCGGAACCGCACCAGTTGATGATGAGCGCGACGCCGATCCCGCGCACGCTGGCGATGAGCTTCTTTGCCGACCTCGACGTCTCGGTGATCGACGAGCTGCCGCCGGGACGCACGCCGGTCACGACCGTGGTGCTGCCGGACGCGCGCCGGGCCGAGGTCGTGGAACGCATCCACGCGGCCGTGCGCGAGGGACGTCAGGCCTACTGGGTGTGCCCGCTGATCGAGGAATCGGAAAAACTGCAACTGCAGACCGCGCAGGACACCTACGCGACCCTGGTCGAGCAGCTGCCCGACCTACGCATCAGGCTGGTACATGGGCGGCTGAAGCCGGACGAGAAACAGGCGGTGATGGCCGCATTCCAGGCACATGAGATCGACCTGCTGGTCGCCACCACCGTCATCGAGGTCGGCGTCGACGTGCCGAATGCCGCGCTGATGGTGATCGAGCACGCCGAACGCATGGGCCTCGCCCAACTCCACCAGTTGCGCGGGCGGGTCGGGCGCGGCAGCCGCGAATCGGTGTGCGTGTTGCTGTATGAAACGCCGCTGTCGGAGCTGGCACGAGCACGGCTCAAGGTCATTTTTGAACTCACCGACGGCTTCGAGATCGCGCGCCAGGATTTGCTGCTGCGCGGGCCGGGCGAACTGCTCGGGCACCGCCAGAGCGGGCTGCCGATGCTGCGCTTCGCGGATCTGGAACGCGATGTCGCGCTGCTGGAAAAGGCGCGCGACTATGCCAGACGCTGCCTCGAATCGCATCCCGACATCGCCGCCCGCCATACCGAGCGCTGGCTCGGCAGCCGGCAGGTGCTCGCGGGAAGCTGACTTCCTCGCGAATCAGGCGCCGTGGCGCCACAAACTCAGCACCGGGAGGTAGGTCAGCAGCAGTAACCAGGCGAGCAGCAGCGCCAGAAACGGCAGCGTCGCGCGGAATACGGCGAGCACGGGCTGTTTGAAGCGCTGGCTGGCGAGGAAGAGGTTGATCCCCACTGGCGGGGTGAGATAGCCGATTTCCAGGTTGGCGAGGATGACGATGCCCAGATGTACCGGGTGGATGCCGAAGTGCGTCGCCAGCGGCAGCAGCAGCGGCGTGACAATGACGATGGCGGAGAAGATGTCCATCATGCAGCCGACCGCCAGCAGGGCCAGGTTCATCCACATCAGGAATTCCAGCGGGCTTTTGACCTGCGCCTGGACCCAGTCGAGCAGGTGCATTGGCACCTGCGCGTCGATCAGCAGGTTGGTGAGCCCCAGGCTCAACCCCAGAATGATGAAGAGGCTGCCCACCAGGGTTGCGGCCTCGTAGGCGATCCAGACCAGGGCTTTCACGCCAAGCTCCCGGTGGATTAGCGTTTCGAGCACGAGTGCATACAGTGCGGTGCATGCCGCCAGTTCAGCGACCGTCAGCAGGCCACCCGCCAATCCGCCGATGACGCCGACAGGCAGCAGGAGATCGGCCCACCCCGCGCGCGCGGCGGCAGCGAGTTCGCGCATGCGAAAGCGATGGCGGGGCGCGCCGCGTGCGCCGCGCAGCAGCGCATAGGCCCCGACCATCGCGAACAGCAACAGGGTCGGCACCAGGCCGGCGACGAACAGCTCGCCGATATCGACCTGCCCGACCACGCCATACAGCAGAACGGCCAGGCTCGGGGGCAGTAGCAACCCCATCGAACCGCCCGTGGTGATGAGCCCGAGCGCGAAGTTCTCCGGGTAGTGCTCGTGTCTGAGCATCGGATACAGCAAGCCACCGAGCGCCAGGATGGTGACGCCGGACGCACCGGAAAATGCCGTGAAGACCATGCAACTGAGCGTCGCGACCCAGGCGATCCCGGCTGGCATCCAGCCCAGCAGGGCATTGAAAAAACGCACCAGCCGGCGCGGCGCGCCGCCCTGCCCCAGCGTCGCCCCGGCCAGCACGAAAAGCGGGATGGCCACCAGATTCGGCGATTCAGCGAGCCGTGAGAACTCGACCATCAACAGTGCCGGGTCCAGTTGGGCGTCATGGCTGGCGACCAGCGCCGCGGCCCCCAGCACGATGAAGAGGGGCATGCCGATCAAGGCCAGCACGATGAAGAGTGGCGTCGTCACGCCGCTGTTTCCTGATTCGCCAGCACCGCACGCAGCACGAAATGCAGCGCCAGCAGACCGAACGCAACCGGCAGGATCAGTCCCATCCAGGCCTGCCAGGCCGCATCGGCCGAAGGGTGCTGCCACGCGTCCAGCCAGTAAGCCCACGCTGCATGGGCAAGCAGCGCGCAGACGAGGGCCGCCGCGAGATTGAAGGGTATCGCGGTCCATTGCTGCCAGCGCGGCCTCGTCGCCAGACTGGCCGGATCAAGATGCAGATGGCGTTGTGCCGCGACCGCGAGCGCAGCGCCGGGCAGCGCCACCCACAGCACCAGTTGGCGCAGCATGACATCGCCACCGGGCACGGTCGCGTGGAACAGGTTGCGCCCGACGATGTCGGCCACCGACAGTACCAGCATGGCGGCGAAAGCAAGCAGTGCCACGGCAAGCTCGACCCGGGTCAGGGCCTGTTCCAGCCAGCGACAGGCGCGTCGCATCTCCACCTTATTTCCTGCCGCTGCGATAGCGGGTGAGCGCGGCGTCCACCTGGCGGTCGAGTTCGGCAGAAAGGTAATGCGCGTTTTCCAGTATGCCGACGGTCTTGCGCGACAGCGCAACCTGCTCGGCGAGATTGACACTTTGCAGGCCCACCATCGGCTGGGTGCTCTTCGCCAGCACCGCGAGCGATTTGAGGTCGTCGCGCCGGGTGTCGGCGACCAGCTTTTGCGAAAGCGCTGCACCCGAACTTTTCAGCAAAGCCTGCAGGTCGGCAGGCAGCCCGGAATAGAACGTGTTCGACACCACCACCGCGCCGATCCCCGTCGCCACCGGTTGCGTGCTCATGTAGGGTGTCTTGCCCGCCCATTGCAGCGCGATGCTGGCGAGCGGCGTGCTCACCACGGTATCGACGAGGCCGGTCGAGAGGCCGGTGTAAACCTCGGTGATCGGCAGCGTCACCGGCGACCAGCCGTTGGCGTCGAAAAACGCATTGATGAAGCGGTCGCCCTGCCATTGCCAGATGCGGCGGCGTGCGAGCTCATCCAGACTTGCCAACGGCTTGGTCGAAAAAAAATGGATGTTGCCCACTTCCATCCAGGCAACGAGCTCGTACTGGTTGTTGCGGAACCCGGTTTCGATCGCCGGCTGGATAGCAGCGCGCACGGCGTCGATTTCGGCATGGTCGCGAAACAGGAAGGGCGTCTCGAGAATGCGGGCAGGCGGAAAGATCTCCCCGATGCCGTGGCCTGACAGAGCTGCGCCCTGCAACTGGCCGAAGCGGATCTTCTTCAGCATGTCGGGTTCGTCACCCATGATGCCACCGGGGTAGAACTTGACCACCAGCCGCCCCTGGCTCTTTGCAGCCAGCTCCTTGCCCCAGGCGTCGAAGGCCTTCATCCAGGTCGAACCCGGTGGCGCGAGGGTGGCGAATTTGAGCACATAGGCATCGGCCGCGTGAGCGACGGTTGCCCCGAACAGCGCAAGCGCGCACAAGGCTTTGAGTAGGGTTCTACGCATCAGAATAAATCGTCTTCCTGGATGAGCAAGGCGGCGGCCTGCTTTTTGGCCAGCGCATTGGCAAGAGCGAGATCGGGGTCGGGGCCTGGGGGAGCGTCAATCACGCGACTCAGCGTGGCGTGAAACGCCGCGCGATCGCCCATTTGCCGAAACAGGTATTGCGCTCGATACACCTCGACCAGAAGCAGGCGATTCTGGTTGAGTGCGGCAGCCCGGTCGAAATGCCGTTCCGCACGGGCGAAATCGCCACCAAACATGGGCGCCCGTCCCCCGTAATACACGCCAAAAAACAGGTGCGCACCGCCGTGATAATACGTTTCATCCAGCGCAAGAACACGCCGCATCAGCAACTCGACGCGCGGCAGTTCGGCCAGTCGCGCGGGGTCGTCGAGTTGAAGCTCGATCCATTTTCCCCACGCTGCTGCGGTCCAGAACAAGGCCGGGACCGCACGCGCATCGAGCTTCGCCAAAGTCTGTTCCAGCAGGGCCACATCGCCCGTGAGCATGCCCTGCGACACCCCGGCATGATCGAGCGCGACCTGGGCATGATCGAGCGCACGGCGATACAGGGCGGCGGCGCGCTCCCGATCATCGGGCTCGACAAAGCCCAGTGCATAGCCGTAAAACCCCATCGCCGCCTGCACCCGATACGCCACGTTGCCGGGGTCGGCGATCAGCAGGGCTTCGATCATCTTCAGGTTGGCGGGGATGCTGGCGCGCGCCAGTTCGAGATCGGTTTCCCGGTTCATCGCCGTCACGCCGTTGTCGATCAGCGGCGCCGCGCCGCGCGCGACAAGCTGGCCGGTCGAACATCCCGACACGAGCAGCACGGCAATCGCCATGCCCACCAAGGCGGCACAGCGCGGGGGGGGGCACAAGGGCATTAGTCTCCTCGTTTGGTATCGTTGAATGCGGGCGTCATGCTAGCACCGTCCGAATGTCTCCGCCGCTTTGGCATAATGCGCGTTTTGTCCCGGACTCCGCAGTGACCGCTTCACGGCACGACACCCTCTGGCCCATCAACCTGCAGTACGGATGGCTGGCGCATCCTTTTCGCGCACCGCGCGCACTGCGCGGCTGGCTGTCGTACCGCGGTTCGCTCACCCGATGCCTGAAGGCGCGCCATGCCGATTTCCGGGTCAGTCCGGTCGCACGCGGGTTCGCGCCGCCGTTTCCCGACGAAGCCCAGCTGCTGGGTCTGCATCCCAAAATGCTCGCCTACGTGCGCGAAGTCCTGCTCATGGGCGGCGGGCACATCCGGGTATTTGCCCACAGCGTGCTGCCCCGCGCCAGTCTGCGCGGTGGCTGGTGCGGCATCACCCGGCTGGGGACGAAGCCTCTGGGGGAGGCGCTGTTCACCGATCCGCGCATTCGCCGGCTCGGCCTGACGAGTCGCCGCCTCGATGCACGCCACCCGCTCTATCGCGCGGCCAAGCGCCATACCGGACTCACCATGGATCATCTGTGGGCGCGCCGCTCGGTGTTCTGCCTCAACGGCCATCCGCTATTGGTAACCGAAGTGTTCCTGCCCGCAATCGACACCCCATGACCCTGACCGAACGCCTGACCCATTACGAAAAACTGATGCGGCTCGACAAGCCGATCGGCACTCTGCTGCTGCTGTGGCCGACCTTGTGGGCACAGTGGCTTGCCAGCAATGGCAGTCCGAACTGGCTGATCCTGTGGATTTTCGTCATGGGGGTCGTGCTGATGCGCTCCGCCGGCTGTGTCATCAACGATTACGCTGATCGCAATTTCGACCCGCATGTGGCGCGTACCCGTGAGCGTCCGCTGGCCGCCGGCAAGGTATCGCCCAAAGAAGCGCTGCTGCTGGCTGCGGGGTTGTCGCTGCTGGCATTCCTGCTGATCCTGCCGCTCAACGCGCTGGTGCTGAAACTATCGGTTGTCGCGCTGTTTCTGGCTGCGAGTTACCCCTTCACCAAACGCTTCTTTGCGATTCCGCAGGCCTATCTCGGCATTGCGTTCGGCTTCGGCATCCCGATGAGCTATGCCGCACTTTGGAGCGAGGTTCCGCGCGAAGCATGGATACTGCTGGGTGCCAATGTCTTCTGGGCGATCGCCTACGATACCGAATATGCGCTGGTCGATCGCGCGGACGATCTCAAGATCGGCATCAAGACCTCGGCGATCACCTTCGGCCGCTACGACCTCGCCGCTATTGCGGTGTGCTACGCGGCGACGCTGGGACTGCTCGGCTGGGTTGGCTGGCAGCGGGGGATGGGCATGGCGTTCTACGGCGGGCTGGCCGTGGCGGCGGCGATTGCGCTCTACCACATGAAGCTGATTCGCCAGCGCGATCCGCAGCAATGCTTTCGCGCCTTCCTGCATAACACCTGGTTCGGCGCCGCGGTGTTCGGCGGCATCGCATTCCACTTCCTGCTGCGCGGCTTATGATGGACAGGCCACGCGCGACTGCCGGCTGTTCGGGTAGGCCTGTTTGATTCCACTCAGACTTTTCAGCGTATCCGGATCCTCGCTGCGAATCACGAAGTAGAAGTCCGTCCCCTGGCGCGGCAGCACTTCCACGCGCGTACCGAGCACGCCCTTGCCCTCCGCTTCAAGAACGCGCCGCTGCGCCGCGTCGACATCGGCATAGAGGCCAAGCGAAATGGCGTTGCGCCAGGCACCGTCCTTGACCACGAATGCATCCTTCAACCCGGCAGCCACCAGTTCGCTCAATTTGGCCGCCGCCGATTCCGCGCTCGGCAGGGGCGGAAAAATGACCCACTGTCGCGTATTCAACGGCACTTCGGTGAACGACATCACGCGCTCACCCGCCAGAGACTTGAGTTGCTGGCGCACCTGGGCAAACTCATCGCGGCTCAATCCACGCCATTCCACACACAGCGCCTGCGCCGCCGCAGCCGGCGGCGCCTCCTTCGATGCAAGCGCAGACTGGCTGCGCAGACTGAGGCGATCCACGTTCAGCGACGCCGTCTGGGCTGCACTCTCCTGCGGCCACTGGCTACGCCCGATAAAGAACCCTGCCACCGCAAGGTTGGCGGCCAGCAATGCCCATGCAATCCATTTCATGAAGAGATAGTCCCTCGTGCAACACAGTCGATGCCCTCCAATACCAGCGCTGGCACATGCTCAGCCGGCACTTTCAGGTGCGACAACACGGCCTCGGCATCGCCTCCGGTCAGCAGGCAGCGCGGCACTGTGCCTGCAACCTCGGCCAGACGCGCATGCTGCTGTGCGATGGCGCCGCACAGCGCTGCCATGATCCCACTTTGCACGGCATCGGCGGTGGTGCGCGGAAAGGCTTCCCAGCTGCCACCCACATCGTCGACCCGTGCCGCCCCCTGCCGCAGCGACTGCCGCATCAAATGGACGCCGGGCACGATCACGCCCCCCAGGAAGGTGCCAGCAGCAGACAGCGCATCCACGGTCATCGCTGTCCCGACCGACACGACTAGTGCCGTTTCACAGGTATGCTGGCGCGCAGCAATCAGCGCCATCCATCGATCCACGCCCAACTGCCGGGGGTTCAGGTAGGTGTTTTTCACGTCTCCAAAATCGGCTTCGGCGGCAAGCCAGGTCGGCGGGATACCTGCCGCCTCCAGCAACATGGCAATCTGTTGTTCGTGCGCAGCGCTTGTCACGCTGGCGATGAAGCAATCGGTGCCGCCCCCTAGCTGGGCCGTCAAGGCCGACCAGTCGGCATAATCGCTGCGACCGGTCGCATGCCAGCGCCCATCTTCAACCACCGCCCATTTCAGGCTGGTGTTGCCGGCATCGAGCAACAGGCGGCGCCCGCTCATCGCGTACCCTCAAGTCGTAGACTGATTTCGCCACCACTGTAAGGGTTCAATATCGACTGTGCGTCGCGCAGCAGAAAGGCGCCTGTTTCGTCGACGCCGCACGCCACGCCCTGGACGCTACGCGCATCCGGCAAGGCCAATGCGACAGCCCTGCCGGCATAGGCATCCAGCGCCAGCCATTCCTCGCGCAGGGCCGCGAATCCATGCTGACGGAAGACGCTTAATGCCGCGTTCAGCTCCAGCAGGCAGTCGGCCAGCAGTTGGTTGCGTCCCACCGTCACCCCCATTTCGGCCAAGTCGACCACGGCCTGGTCGACCGCATCGCGTTGCGCCTCGTTGAGCCTGACGTTCAGCCCAACACCCACCACGGCGAAGGCGGCGCCATGCATGTCGCCCTGTACCTCGACCAGTATCCCCGCCAGTTTGCGATAGTCCACCAGGATGTCGTTGGGCCATTTCAATCGGGCAGTGTGGCGGCTATGACGATTCACCGCACGTGCAATAGCCAGCCCGACGACAAGACTCAGGCCCGCGAGCGACTGCAGGCCGGTATCGAAGCGCCACAGCACCGAAAACGTGAGACTGCCGCCCAGAACGGAATGCCACTGGCGACCGCGTCGCCCCCTGCCGGTATGCTGATGCTCGGCACAGAACAGCGTGCCATCCACGGCGCCACTCAGTGCGGCGGCCATCAAGGCCGTGTTGGTCGAGTCCACACTGTCCAGCACGTGTATCGTGTAGGCGGCGGTTACCGCTCCCAGGTGGCGCTCGACAGCCGCGCCATCCAGCCACTCCACGAGCTCTGGCATGCGATAACCGCGTCCGCGTACCGCATGAATCGCCAGGCCCATGGCCTCGGCTTGGGAAAACACATTGAAGATGCTGGCGCGGGACAGACCGAACTCATCCGCCAACGCCTGGCCCGAATGGAAACGGCCGTCGGACAAACGTCGCAAAAGGGGAAACAGCGCTTTGTGGGGACGGGTATGCACCCGCCGAATTTTACATGCCTTGGACGTTGATTTTCTGAGCAATAAAAAACCCCCTCTTTGTGGGAGGGGGTTTTGGTGCACCGCAGGTGCGTATAAGGAGTCTGACGATGACCTACTTTCACAGGCGAGGTGCCTACTATCATTGGCGCGGGAGCGTTTCA
>DATCTE010000284.1:0-2302 GCA_036568085.1 Thiobacillus sp. | reverse complement strand
GAAGCCGGCCGTGGCCTGTGGGAATTCCGCATAGCCGACGAGGACGCGGGCAACTTCGAAGTGGGCGGCGAGATCAAGGCTGACATCTTCGCCGTCGGCCAGATGGTCGACGTCGCCGGCGTCACCAAGGGCAAGGGCTTCCAGGGCACGATCAAGCGCTGGAACTTCAAGATGGGCGACGCCACCCACGGTAACTCGCTGTCGCACCGCTCGCCGGGCTCCATCGGCCAGCGCCAGACGCCGGGCCGCGTGTTCCCGGGCAAGAAGATGTCCGGCCACATGGGTGCCGAGAACCAGACCATGCAGAACCTCGAAGTGGTCAAGGTCGACGCCGAGCGTGGCCTGATCGCGGTCAAGGGTTCCGTTCCGGGTGCGCCGGGCGGCGACGTCGTCGTCCGTCCGACGAGCAAAGGTTGAGGAGTAAGTAATGGAACTCGCCGTTATTGGAAGCGCCAAGCCGCTGTCGGTCTCCGACGCCGTGTTTGGTCGCGAATTTAGCGAGGATCTGGTGCACCAGGTGGTGGTTGCGTTCCGCAACGCCGGCCGTGCAGGCACCAAGGCCCAGCTGACGCGCTCGGAAGTCTCCGGCACGACCAAGAAGTTCAAGAAGCAGAAGGGCGGCGGTGCCCGCCACGGTGACTACCGCGCCCCGATCTTCGTCGGTGGTGGCGTGACGTTCGCCGCCAAGCCGCGCAACTTCGCCCAGAAGGTGAACCGCAAGATGTACCGCGCCGCCGTGTGCGCGATCATCTCGGAGCTCAACCGCCAGGGTCGCCTGAAGGTCGTCGATTCGTTCGACGTCGCCGAGGCCAAGACCAAGGCGCTGGTCGCCAAGTTGAACGAGATGGGCATCGCCCGTCCGCTGATCGTCACCGAGGACGGCTCCGACGCCCTGTTCCTGGCCGCCCGCAACCTGCCGTACGTGCAGGTCCGCGACGTCCAGGGCCTGGACCCGGTCGCCCTGGTCGGTGCCGAGTACGTGATCATGACCGCGGAAGCGGTCAAGAAGGTCGAGGAGTGGCTGGCATGAGCAACATCAAGATCCTCGGCGTGATCCGCGCGCCGCGCGTGTCTGAGAAGACTGCGCGCATCCAGGAGCAGAGCAACCAGTACGTCTTCGAAGTGGCGACGACTGCGACCAAGGCCGACGTCAAGTCCGCCGTCGAGTCGCTGTTCAACGTCAAGGTCGAAGCGGTCAACGTGTTGAACGTGAAGGGCAAGAGCAAGACCTTCCGTTCGCGCGCAGGCCGTCGCGGCGACTGGCGCAAAGCATACGTTCGCCTGGCCGATGGCCAGTCGATCGACGTGATGGCCAAGGCCTGAGGCATTACCCATGGCACTACAGACTTTCAAGCCGACCTCGCCTGGCCGCCGCGCCATGGTGCGCGTCTCCACCGCCGGCCTGCACAAGGGCGGCCCGCTGGAATCGCTGGTCGAGAAGAAGAGCAAGAGCGGCGGCCGCAACAACTACGGCCGCATCACCACCCGCCACATCGGCGGTGGCCACAAGCAGCACTACCGCATCATCGACTTCAAGCGCGACAAGGTCGGCATCCCCGCCCGCGTCGAGCGGATCGAGTACGACCCGAACCGCACCGCGCACATCGCGCTGCTGTGCTACGTCGACGGCGAGCGCCGCTACATCATCGCGCCGAAGGGCCTGAAGGACGGCGACCAGGTGATCGCCGGCCGTGACGCCCCGATCCGCGTCGGCAACACGCTGCCGCTGACCAACATCCCGGTCGGCACCACGGTGTGCTGCGTCGAGATGAAGCCGGGCAAGGGCGCCCAGCTGGCCCGCGCGGCCGGCGCCAGCGCCTACCTGGTCGCTCGCGAGCAGGGCTACGCCACGCTGCGCCTGCGTTCGGGCGAGATGCGCAAGGTCCCGGTCGAGTGCGGCGCCACCATCGGCGAAGTCGGCAACGACGAGCACAACCTCGAGAAGCTCGGCAAGGCCGGTGCCAAGCGCTGGCGCGGCATCAAGCCGACCGTCCGCGGCGCGGCGATGAACCCGGTCGACCATCCGCACGGCGGTGGTGAGGCCAAGGCCGGCCAGGGCAATCCGCACCCGGTCACGCCGTGGGGCGTCCCGACCAAGGGTTACAAGACCCGCAAGAACAAGCGCACGCAGCAGTTCATCGTGCGCGATCGCAGGAGCTAATCGGCCATGGCACGTTCACTGAAGAAGGGCCCGTTCGTCGACCACCACCTGATGAAGAAGGTGGAAGAGTCAATTGCGACCAACAACAAGCGCCCGATCAAGACCTGGTCACGCCGCTCGATGATCATGCCCGAGATGGTG
>DATCTE010000283.1:0-3998 GCA_036568085.1 Thiobacillus sp. | reverse complement strand
TGCCGCCGAGAAGCGCAGCCAGACGGGGGGAAAAGGCGCGGGGTGTCTGAGCCCGCCAGGGCGAGTTCCCGCGCCGCCCCGGCTGGTGAGCATCGCAGGGAAGCCGAAGGCCGACACACCAGGGGTGGCTTTTTCTTTGGTGGCTTTTTCTTTGGCTACTTTCTTTTGGCCACGCAAAAGAAAGTGACTCGCCCACAGGCGAAACGCAAAGCCGCTGCATTGCCATACAAGAAAGCGAAAGCCGAATCTCCATCAATACACCCTCTCCTTCGGCCGGATCGACTCCACCGTCAGCGGCTTCAGCCGCACCGGCTTGGCATCCACCTGATCCCCATCCCGCGAATACAGCGTGTGCTTCAGCCAGTGCTCGTCGTCGCGCTGCGGAAAATCCTCCCGCGTATGCGCACCGCGGCTCTCGGTGCGGTTGAGCGCCGACACCAGCGTCGCCCGCGCCACGCCAACCAGGTTCTCCAGTTCCAGCGCCTCGATGCGCGCAGTGTTGAAGACGCGGCTGCTGTCCTGCAGGCCGGCATGCGCCAGACGTGCTTCCAGTTCGTCGAGTTTACTCAGCCCATCGCGCAACACCACATCGGTGCGGAACACGCCGGCATGCGCCTGCATCACGCGCCTGAGGTCATCGGTAATCGCTGCCACGCGTTCACTTCCAGGCTGGTCCCAGCGTGCCAGGCGTGCCAGGCTGGCCTCCGCTGCATTGTCGGGCAAGGGCCGTGGATACGGGTTGTCGCGCAGATATTCCAGCATGTGGGTACCCGCGGCGCGGCCGAACACGATGAGGTCGAGCAGCGAGTTGCCGCCCAGACGGTTGGCACCGTGCACCGACACGCAGGCGCATTCGCCGACGGCATAGAGTCCCGGCACCGGTTCCTCGGGGCCGAAGCGCGCAGGCGCAACGACCTGGCCATGCAGGTTGGTGGGGATGCCGCCCATCATGTAGTGCGCGGTGGGGGCAACCGGGATGGATTTCTCGGCCGGGTCGACGCCGGCGAAGCGGATTGCCAGATCGCGGATGCCGGGCAGTTTTTCGGCGATGGTTTTCCCGCCCAGATGGTCGAGCTTGAGATCGACGTAGTCGGCGTGCAGCCCGCAACCGCGTCCCTCGGCGATCTCGATGGCGATGGCGCGCGCCACCACGTCGCGTCCGGCAAGGTCTTTCGCATGCGGCGCGTAGCGTTCCATGAAGCGCTCGCCGTTCCTGTTCAGCAGATAACCGCCCTCGCCGCGCACACCCTCGGTGATGAGGCAGCCGACGCCGGCAATCCCGGTGGGATGGAACTGCCAGAATTCCATGTCCTGTAGCGGCAGCCCTGCGCGCAGCACCATGCCGAGACCGTCGCCAGTGTTGATCATGGCATTGCTGCTGTTCCAGAACACCCGCCCCGCCCCGCCCGTGGCGAGCAGAGTGGTGCGCGCCTCAATCAGAAGCGGCTCGCCGGTTTCGATGCTCATCGCCGTGATGCCGAGGCAATAACCGTCGGAATCGCGCAGCAGGTCCAATGCGAAGTATTCGTCGAAGAACTGCGTGCGATGCTGGATATTCTGCTGATACAGCGTATGCAGCAGCGCATGGCCGGTGCGGTCGGCCGCGGCACAGGTACGCGTGGCCTGCTCGCCGCCGAAGTTTTTCGATTGGCCGCCAAAGGGACGCTGATAAATTTTTCCGTTGTCCAGCCGCGAAAAAGGCAGCCCCATATGCTCGAGTTCGTAAACCGCGCTTGCCGCCTCGCGGCACATGAACTCGATCGCGTCCTGGTCGCCGAGCCAGTCGCCGCCCTTGACCGTGTCGTACATGTGCCATTCCCAGCGGTCGTCATCGACGTTGGCTAGCGCAGCAGTGATGCCGCCCTGCGCCGATACGGTGTGCGAACGCGTGGGGAAGACCTTGGACACCACCGCGACCTTGTAATCGGAACGCGCCAACTGCAGCGCCGCGCGCAGGCCGGCACCGCCGCCACCGACAATCAGCGCATCGAAGCGGCGCGTGTTCATGCCGGCCCCCCCGCCTCCGCTGCGCACACCCCGCAATCCGATAGCCATCCGTTTCGCTGCTTCATCGCGATCCCAGCTTGCCCAGCCAGCCAACCAGCGGTTCAGCTGCCTGTCCGAGCATATCCACATGACCACCCGGCAATTCCAGATAGACATTCATTGCATCGGCAGGAATGAGGCCATACAGGGGCTGGCGGTTATAGGGAATGGGATCGCCCTCGCCAACCGCCCAGAACACCGGCTGGCGAATTTGCGCCAGCGCGGCACGGGTGCTGGGGAACACGGCAACATCATGGTAGGAAAGCATGACCACGGGCGTGGCAATCAGGGTGTCGGTGAAGACGCGGTTACCCTTGCCCACATTGGTCACGGAAAAGCGCGTGGTTTCCTGCGAACGCCCCTCGGCAAGCATCTGTTTTGCCTCGGCGATCGCCGGGGCCACGGCGTCCTGACTCTTCTTCGCCAGATCGATCATGCCGGCCGGGGCAAGCATGAACCTGCCCACCATGGCAGCGGGCGGATTGGCCGGCCGGTACAGAATGGCCGCCATGCCGCCATAGCTGTGTCCGCCCACCACCACCTTGCGGCCCGATTTTGCAGCCAGGTCCACCGCGGCGTCGATGACCTCCATGGCCTGGGACAGGGTGCCGGTCCAGTGTTCTCCGGCCCATGGCATACGCGGCGCGATGACCTGATAGCCAGCTTCATTCAATTTCGCGTACAGCGACTTGTAGTCGGATTTGTCCGGTTCGGAGCCCTTGCCATGTATGAACACCAGGACAAGCGGCTTGTTCGATTCGCCATACACCGTGGCTTGCGTGGCGAGACCCGAGGGCGTACTCAAGGTGTCGGCCGAGGCAGGCGCAATGCAGAAATAGAACAACATGATCAGCACACGATGCAGCATGGCTTCCTCCTTGAGTTGATGCACACGACAAACCGCTCCCAGACGGATCGCTTCATTTCCATAACGCCATAAGCATCACGATTTCACACCCCGCCAGCGTGACGATCACGGCCAGATAGAGGGCCAGCCGCAAGCCCACAGGCTGTATGTAATCCATGAAAATATCGCGCATCCCCACCCAGGCATGCAGCGCCAGCGCCGTCATCGTGAGCAGCAGCATCACACGCACCCAAAGCGGCACAAACAGCGCCTGCCAGCCGGCGAAATCGACCGGTAATGCGGTCAGGAAATGGATGGTCAATCCGGGCAAGGCCACAGCCAGCACCACCGCCGTCGCGCGCTGCACCAGCCAGGTGCCGGTGCCTGTGTGCGCGCCGGTGGACGACTTCACGCGAATAGCCTCCATGCCGCGGCCAGCGTCACCAGGCCGGCCGCCAGGATGACGACGAGACTGCTCTGGCGGGCGGCCCTGAGGTTCGTTCCCCAGTGCGCATCCAGCGCCAGGTGCCGCAGGCCCCCGAACAGATGATGGGCGAACGCCCAGACAAGCCCAACCACAACGAGCTTCGCCAGCGGATGCGCAGCCGCATCGGCCATGCGACGAAAGCCGGCCTCGCCCGACAGCGATACCGACAGTGCCCATACACAGAACGGCAGGGCCGCGAACAGCAGTACGCCCGACACCCGGTGCAGGATCGACACCCAGCCGGTGAGCGGCAGATGGATGCGCAGCAGACTCAGGTAAACGGGACGTGCGATCGGTTTCACGGCAGAGCGTGGGCAGTCGGATTAATGGCGCTTGGCGGGCGCCCTGGCCTTCTTCACCGCCGCCCTGGGCGTCTTCTTCACCGCGGCCTTCGCCACGGCCTGCGGCACACGCTGGGCCAGGCGCGGGTCGAAGGGCTTGGGCAGGATGTAGTCCGGGCCGAATTTCAGCTTCTTCAGCTTGTAGGCCTTCAGCACCGCCGCCGGCACCGGCTCGCGCGCGAGTTCGGCCAGCGCATGCACCGCGGCAATCAGCATGGCTTGGGTGATCTCTTTCGCGCGCGCATCGAGCGCGCCGCGGAAGATGAAGGGAAAGCCG
>DATCTE010000282.1:0-2003 GCA_036568085.1 Thiobacillus sp. | reverse complement strand
GGCGCGGCCGCAAGGCCGCACCTCCCCTAATTCCTAGTCCCTAGCCCCTAGTACCTCGATCACGTGATTCTGGTTCGAGTAAATGCAGATGTCACCCGCTATGGTGAGGCTCTTTTTGACGATTTCAAGCGGAGGCAGGTCGGTGTTTTCCAGCAGCGCGCGGGCGGCGGACTGGGCGAAGGCGCCGCCGGAGCCGATGGCGGCGATGCCGAGTTCGGGCTCCAGCACGTCGCCGTTGCCGGTGATGATGAGGGAGTGCTCGCGATCGGCCACCGCCAGCATGGCTTCCAGCCGCCGCAGCATGCGGTCGGTGCGCCAGTCCTTGGCGAGTTCGACCGCGCTGCGCATCAGATGGCCCGAGTGCTTGTCGAGCTTGGCCTCGAAGCGTTCGAACAGCGTGAAGGCGTCGGCGGTGCCGCCGGCGAACCCGGCCAGTACTTTTTCCTGGTATAGCCGCCGTATCTTGCGCGCGGTGGACTTGATGACGATGTTGCCGAGCGTGACCTGGCCGTCGCCGCCGAGGGCGACTTCGGCGCCCCGGCGGACGGAGAGAATGGTGGTGCCGCGATATTGTTCCATGAGCGGAGTTATCCTGAAAAAAATGACCGCGAAGGGCGCGCGTTGCGCGAAGGAAGTCTTGTCTGGTCGCCTGGATGCCCTGCGCATGCGCTCAGGCATCCGAATTATACGGACGGGCGATGCCGCCGCCGGTCAGACCAAGAGGCCTCAGTCCGGATGGTGCGGGATGAGTTGCGCCAGCTGATCGATGCCCATGACGCGGAAAAGTTCGTGGATGAGCGCATTGTGGCCACGCAGGGTGATGGCCTTGCCGCTGCCCAGGCATTGCATCAGCACGCTGATGAACTGGCTGACGCTGCCGTAATCGACCCGTGTGACCTGCGTCAGATCGACCAGCACATCGTTATGCGTGGCGGCATAACTGCCGATCTGCTGCAGGGCGGCGTCGTTTGCAGGGGTGATTTCGCCGGCCAGCCGCAGCGCGTCGTCCACCGGCTCGACGGGTTTGGCCTGTACCACTTCGGCCGCCTGCACCTCGCTCCAGGAAGGGGGCGATACTTCGAAACGAACGGCGTAATCGACCGCCATGTCCTCGAAACTGTCCTGCTGGCCGAGCGTCTGGAAAAGCTCAAGCAGCAGCAACCAGTGCACCGCGCGACTGTGCGTGGCGCGTGTGAGATCCTGCAGCAGGGCAATCAGACGATCGACGCCGCTGACCCGCAGCTTGCGTTTGGCCTTGCGAGCGGCGGCAAGAATCTGGGCACATTCGTCTGCCCCCGTTTCGTCGACCATCTCGATACGCGAGAAATCGATCTGCACCACGGCCTTTTTGTCGGTGCCGGCGATGCCCTCGCGCAGGGTGGCCGTCGCTTTCTTGTCGAGGAGGCTCGGCAATTCCAGACTGGCCGCCTCGGCTTGCTGGGGTTTTCCGGCGTTCCCGTTCCCCCCCATTTTTTGCCAGACGGGCGGTGAGGTCTCGAAACGCATCGCGTAATCGAGTGCCAGCTGTTCGAACTCCTTCTCGTTACGCTGGATGCAGTAAAGATCGAACAGCATGTGCCAGGCGCGGCGATCGCCCGTGCCCAGCATATCCTTCAGCAGACGCTCTGCCATGTCGGACTGACCGCTTGCGTACAGGATGGCCGCTTCATCGACCGGTGACTGGGGCGCGCCGCTGGTTTCCTCCACCACGATGCCGCTGGCCCCCATATTCATGGTCAGCAGCGTTTCGGTGGAATGCGATTCGCTGGCAGGCGCAGGGACAGGCGCCTGCCGGGATGCCGGGGCAGGGGGCTTGTCCTTGCCTTTTTTGAAAAACGGAAGAGCCACGGAATATGCGAGCTTTGGTCAGGGGTTCAGTGTTGGATACTAGCGCTGTCGCCCCGTTGCGGCAACCCGCAGCACGTTGCCTGCAAGCAGGGCAGCCACGGCGAGCGAGATGACAATCGCAGGTCCGGCGGGCCAGTCGAACACTGCAGATGCCG
>DATCTE010000281.1:0-2192 GCA_036568085.1 Thiobacillus sp. | reverse complement strand
GTGCCAGCGGCAAGGACGGCGCCTGCCGCGAGGGCAAGTGCGTGTTTCCTGTTGATCTTCATCCGTATGCCTCCTGGGCTCAGAACGAGTACTTGACGGTGAACGCCGCGAAGTCGCGGTCGTGGATCTGGTTATATTGCTCGGCGCCGCTGAACGCGGTGTAGCTCAGGTCGAACACCCACTGCTGCAGGTAGTTCGCTTCCAGGCCCAAGGTAAGGGACTTGCGATCCTCCAGGAAGTTCCCGCCCGGGCCCGGGGTGATGCCGCTCACGTCATGGTTGAAGGCGACGCGTGGCGAGAGCGTGAGCGCACTGCCGAAGGCGCCGTTGTAGTCGGCACGCGCGGCGAGCCGGTAGCCCCAGGAGAACGCGGTCGGGAAGCCACCATTGAGCGTCTGCGGATTGCGCATGCAGCCGAACTGCAGCGCACCCGCGCCCGGGAAGCCCGCCGCCAGGACGTCGCCGACGTCGCAGCCGCCACCCGTGTCGGTACCTTCGCCTTCATAGCGCAGTACCGAATGGTGGGGCAGGTCCCAGACTTCGGTGCCGCCGAGTTCGGCGACCACGGCAAGCTGGTTGGCGCCAAGCACGTCGGCGAACAGCTTCGTGAACGTCATCTGGACCTGGCTGACCTCATGCTCGCGCCAGCCGCGCACTTCCTGGCCCAGCGCGTAGCTGCCGAGCTGGCTGTTGAACTGCAGCGCCGGCACCGGGATGAACGGATTGAGCGGGGTCAGGGCGGCGAACAGCAGCTCGACGTCGTCGACCTGCAGCGGCATGTTCGGACGGTGGCTCACCTCGCCCTGCCAGGCGATGCCGCCGGGGATGGTGGTGTTCCAGCTGATGCCGTACATCTGGATGTCTTCCGGGAACTCGGCGAAGAAGCGACCCGAGGCGGCGCCCACCACCGGGTTGTTCACCGCCCGGCCCGACAGCAGCGGCACGCGGCTGTGGGAGTTCAGGAAGTAGAAGCCGAACTCGGTCTCGCCCAGGGCTTCGGCGTACCAGCGCAGCGCCAGGCCGTACTGGCCGTCGTCGCGGGCATTGCGGTTGGGCAGGCGGCCCACCGCGTTGCCGCAGCCGATCGCGATGATCTGGCCGGCGGTGGCCGGGCCGTAGATCGCGGCGAGGTCGGCGAAGCGGTCGGACGTGGCGTAACCGGCCGGGCCCGCGTAGCAGGTGCTGAAGAAGCGCTCCGGGTTGTAGACCGGCTGCGGCGTGGTGCCGAAGCCAAGCATCACGTAGGTGCCGCCCGGGCTGGCGAAGTCGTTGGAGCTGAAATAGGTGCCGGCGGCGTCGATTTCGATTTCCTCGAACTCGAACATGTACAGCGCCTCGAGCGAGACGTTGTCGCTCAGGCTGATCGAGCCGTAGAGCATGTCGATCGGCAGGAAGGCCTCGCGCAGCTCGGCGCCCGCGACGCGCAGCGCCGAGAGGTCGACCGGGTTGATGACGTTGATGCCGTTCTGGATGAAGGTGCTTTCGCCCCAGCTCACCACCTGGCGACCCAGGCGGACCGTGCCGGCGAGGCTGCCGTCGTCGGCCAGCGAGAAGTTCTTGAACACGAAGGCGTCGAGCATGCGGAAGCGCTGGCCGATGCGGTCCTGCGCTTCTTCGGTGAGGTCGTCGCGGCCTTCGTTCTCGAAGTCATGGAAATACGTGGCGCGCATGAACATGCCCCAGTCGCGCCAGTTCAGGCTGAGCTCGGAGGTCAGCTTGATGGCGCTGGAGATGGCGTCGCCTTCGTCGTACTTGAGGTTGCCGTCGTCACGGTTGGCCGAGAAACGGCCCATGGCGGCGACCTGCTCCGGCGAACCCGGCACGCCGCCGGTGCTGGTGCAGCGGCCCGGGCCGACCGGGATCGGACCAAGCGGAACGTTCTGCGTGCAAAGCAGCGGGTTGAACCAGGACTTGCCGATCAGGTTCGGGTCCTGATCCTCGACGCGCCAGGCGTAGCCATACGACACCGTGGTGTCGAAGCTGCCCTGGAGCTCGCCGCGCGAGAACTCGATGGCCTGGGCGGCCGGGGCCATCAACAGGCCGATCGCGACAGCGGCGGCCAGGCGGGCACGAGCGACCCGCCCGTGGTTTGCATGCAGTTTCTTCATGGGTGCTTCCTCGGGTTCAGATCGACGGTGCGGATTCCGGGCGTTCTTCATGGCTAGCTGGCTCCCCCCAGACTCTAGAGCATTT
>DATCTE010000280.1:0-3008 GCA_036568085.1 Thiobacillus sp. | reverse complement strand
CACGGTGGCGCCCTTGGCTTCCACGGTCTTGATGGTGCCCTTGACGATGCTGCCCTTCTCGTGGCCCGACGCATAGCTGGTCAGCGGATCGCCTTCGAGCTGCTTGATGCCGAGCGAAATGCGCTCGCGCTCGAGGTCGATACCCAGCACCACGGCTTCCACATCCTGGCCCTTGCGGAAGTTGCGCACGGCTTCTTCGCCGGGAACGTTCCACGACAGGTCGGACAGGTGGACCAGGCCGTCGATGCCGCCGGGCAAGCCGATGAACACGCCGAAGTCGGTGATCGACTTGATCGCGCCGCTGACCTTGTCGCCCTTCTTGTGGTTCATCGAGAAATCTTCCCACGGGTTCGACTTGCACTGCTTCATGCCCAGCGAGATGCGGCGCTTGTCCTCGTCGATGTCGAGCACCATGACTTCGACTTCGTCGCCCAGCTGCACGATCTTGGAGGGGCTGACGTTCTTGTTGGTCCAGTCCATTTCGGAGACGTGCACCAGGCCTTCGATGCCTTCCTCGATCTCGACGAACGCGCCGTAGTCGGTCAGGTTCGCAACCTTGCCGAACATGCGGGTGCCCTGCGGGTAGCGGCGTGCGATGCCGACCCACGGATCGTCACCCAGCTGCTTGATGCCGAGCGACACGCGGTTCTTCTCGGTGTCGTAGCGCAGGATCTTGGCTTCGAGTTCCTGGCCGACGTGCACCACTTCCGACGGGTGCTTGATGCGGCGCCAGGCCATGTCGGTGATGTGCAGCAGGCCGTCGATGCCGCCCAGGTCAACGAACGCGCCGTAGTCGGTGATGTTCTTCACCACGCCCTTGACGATGGAGCCTTCCTTCAGGTTCTCCATCATGGCTTCGCGGTCGGCACCCATGGTCTCTTCCAGCACGGCACGGCGCGACACCACGACGTTGTTGCGCTTGCGGTCGAGCTTGATGACCTTGAATTCCATTTCCTTGTATTCGAAGGGCGTGGTGTCCTTGACCGGACGCATGTCGACCAGCGAACCGGGCAGGAAGGCGCGCAGACCGCCCACCAGCACCGTCAGACCGCCCTTGACCTTGCCCTGCACCATGCCGGTGACGATGCGGCCTTCGTTCATCGCGGCTTCCAGATCCAGCCACGCAGCCAGCTTCTTGGCGCGCTCGCGCGACAGCTTGGTGGCGCCGAAGCCGTCTTCGATCGACTCGATGGCGACCGACACGAAATCGCCGACCTTGGCTTCGATTTCGCCCTGGTCGTTCTTGAATTCTTCAATGGGGATCAGGCTCTCGGATTTGAGGCCTGCATTCACCGTCACGAAGTTGTGGTCGATGCCGACGATTTCGGCGGTGATGACTTCGCCCTGGCGCATTTCCTGGTGCGTGAGGGACTCCTCGAACAGGGCGGCAAAGCTGTCCATGGATTCGGGGGCGGAAGTAGCGGTAGCAGTAGACATTAAAAACCTTCTTGTCCGTCGGTGAGGACGGGGTTAGTTGCACATCGCCAGCCTGCGGGCGCAGGACTGACACGGGACGTTAATTACCTTGCTTGCTGCGGGCCTTACATAAAGCATAGTGCGCCAGCACCGCCTGCACTGCCGACTCGATATCCATATGGGTCGTGTCGAGCAACAGCGCATCCGGCGCGGGCTTCAGCGGCGCCACCGAACGGGCGGTATCGCGCGCATCACGGGCCTGCATATCCGCAACAAGGCTTGGTAGACTAGCAGAGTTCCCCTTTTCGATCAACTGCTTATAGCGCCGTTCGGCACGCGCCTCGGCGCTGGCGGTGAGGAAGACTTTGGTCTCCGCCTCGGCGAACACCACGGTGCCCATGTCGCGTCCGTCCGCCACCAGGCCGGGCGGCTGGCGATAGGCACGCTGGCGGTCAAGCAGGGCGGCGCGCACCGCCGGCAGCGCCGCCACTTTCGACGCGCCCTCGCCCACCGCTTCGGCACGGATCGCATCGGTCACATTCTCGTCGGCCAGCCACACCGCGCCGTCGCGGAAGGCGGCCGGCAGCGTGACCGCCAGTTCCGCCACGCGCGCCTCGTTGTCGAGCGCCACGCCGTGCTTCATCGCCGACAGCGCGGTCAGCCGGTACAACGCACCGCTATCGAGAAAATGGAAGCCGAGCGCAGCCGCCACCCGCTCCGCGACGGTGCCCTTGCCCGAGGCCGAGGGACCGTCGATGGTGATGACGGGG
This sequence comes from Thiobacillus sp., assembly GCA_036568085.1. Taxonomy (GTDB): domain Bacteria; phylum Pseudomonadota; class Gammaproteobacteria; order Burkholderiales; family Thiobacillaceae; genus Thiobacillus. The sequence continues at coordinate 822 of DATCTE010000280.1, read as the reverse complement.
ATGGGGGTGGACGCAGCGTTCATTGGGCGATCCCCGCAAAAACCTTGAAATACTGCGGGAAAGTCTTGTTCACGCACGCCGGGTCGTTGATGCGCACCGGCACGCCGCCGAGCGACACCAGCGACAGGCACATCGCCATGCGGTGGTCGTCGTAGGTATCGATGACGGCATTGGGGATGAGCTGTTCCGGCGGCGTGATGCGGATGAAGTCGCCCCCCTCCTCCACCGTCGCGCCGACCTTGCGCAGTTCGGTCGCCATCGCGGCAATGCGGTCGGTTTCCTTCACCCGCCAGCTGGCGATGTTCCGGAGCGTGGTCACGCCGTCGGCGAACAGCGCCGCCACCGCCAGCGTCATCGCGGCGTCGGGGATGGCGTTGCAGTCGAGGTCGATCGCCTTCAGCCGACCATTTCCTGGCGCAGACGCCTCGATCCAGTTCGGACCCATGTCGATCTGCGCACCCATCTGTGCCAGCGCGTCGGCAAAGCGCACGTCACCCTGCACGCTGTCGCGGCCCACGCCCTGCACCCGCACCGGGCCGCCGCCGATGGCGCCCGCGGCCAGAAAATAGGACGCCGACGAAGCATCGCCTTCCACCCAGATTTCGCCGGGGCTCTGGTAGCGCGCCGCCGCCGGCACGCCGAAGCCTTGCCAGCCGTTGCGCGCGATGTCCACCCCAAAGCGGCGCAGCATCGCCAGCGTGATCCCGATGTAGGGCTTGGAAATCAGGTCGCCCACGACTTCGATCGTGGTGTTGCGCTGCCGCAGCGGCAGCGCCATCAGGAGGCCGGTCAAGAACTGGCTGGACACGTTGCCGCGCACCT
>DATCTE010000279.1:0-2774 GCA_036568085.1 Thiobacillus sp. | reverse complement strand
CCCAAGTTTTGCAAGCTTCAGGAGCTTTTGATGAAACTCGTCGTCTCACTGGTCGCCGCTCTGGCCGCCACTTCCGCTTTTGCCACCGAACCTGCTGCGGCCCCGGCCAGCAAAGGCGATCCCAAGGCGGCAGAAAGCATCGTCAATCAGGTCTGTGCGGGCTGCCACGCGGTGGATGGCAACAGCACTGTTGCGGCCAACCCCAAACTGGCCGGATTGAATGCGGAATACATCAACAAACAGCTCACCAACTTCAAGTCGGGTGATCGCAAGAATCCGGTGATGGGTGGCATCGTCGCCAGCCTCAGCCCGCAGGACATGCTGAACCTGGCCGCCTACTTCAGCGCCCAGCAGCCCAAGCCGGGCACCTCCAAGGATCAGGAACTGGCGCTGATCGGCCAGAAAATCTTCCGCGGCGGCATCCAGGGTGCCGGCGTGCCGGCGTGCGCGTCCTGCCACGGCCCGCAGGGCAAGGGGATTCCCGTCCAGTTCCCGCGCCTGGCCGGGCAGCACAGCGACTACATCTATACACAGTTGAACGACTTCCGGCTCGGCACACGCGCAAACGATGGCGCCAAGATGATGCGCACCATCGCGGCGAAGTTGACGGATGCTGACATGAAGGCCGTAGCCGCTTATATTCAGGGCTTGCGTTAGAGCGTGGTTGTTGCCGATTTATCGGCTCTACAACCACGGCCTACCCCTTGCGGGTAAACTTATCCGGCTTGCCTGAGTCGATGAAAGGGTGACGCAAGTCACCCTTTTTTACTTGTGCCCTACAGGGTATTGCGCCCACCCCCATGAATTCCACGCCCCCTTCCTTCGGTAAGTCCGTGTTCGAGTTGTTGAGCTCGATGCGTTTTGCCATCAGCCTGCTGTCCATTCTTGCCGTCGCCTCCATTATCGGGACGGTGCTGAAGCAGGCCGAGCCGTACAACAACTACATCATCCAGTTCGGTCCGTTCTGGTTCGAGGCCTATGAAAAACTGGGGCTGTACGATGTCTATCACGCCGCCTGGTTTCTGGTCATCCTGACCTTCCTGGTCGCTTCCACCAGCGTCTGCATCTACCGCAATGCGCCGAACTTCGCGCGCGAAATGAAAAGCTTTCGCGAGCACGTCAGCGAACAGTCGCTGAATGCATTCAAGCACAAGCATGAAGCGACCACGACGCAGACGCCCGAAGCGCTCGCCGCCAGCGCACAGCGCTATCTCGAAGGCCGGGGCTACAAGGTGAAGAACCTGCCGCGCGAGGAGGGCGTGCTGCTTGCCGCCAAAGCCGGCAGCTGGAACCGGCTCGGCTACTTCCTGGCGCACTCGGCCATCGTGATGATCTGCATCGGCGGTCTGATGGACGGCAACCTGATATTCAAGGTGCAACAACTGCTGGGCACCAAGAAGATCGAGACGCGCGACATCCCGCAAAGCCAGGTGCCGGCCATTTCGCGTCTTGCGCCGTCCAACCCCTCCTTCCGGGGCAGCGTGCAAATTCCGGAAGGCTCCAGCGCCGACGTGGTTTTCCTGAACGTGGCCGACGGCTATCTGGTGCAGGATCTGCCTTTCACCGTGGCGCTGAAGCAATTCCGCATCGAGCACTACACGACGGGGCAGCCCAAGAATTTCGAGAGCGACATCGAACTGTTCGACCGCTCGGGCAAGAAAATCCGCTCAGCCACGATCGCCGTCAACCATCCGCTGATCCAGGACGGCATCGCGATCTATCAGGCCAGCTTTGCCGATGGCGGCACGCGTCTGAACCTGCGTGGCTGGAACCTGTTCGCGCCCACCGCGTCTTCCTTCCCCATAGAAGGCACGGTGCATCAGAACGCCACGCTGACCAGCGCAACCGGCGATTCCACACTGGAATTCATCGATTTCCGCCCCTTCAACATCGAGGACATAGGGGGGGGTGCTGCTGCGACCGGCAATGCCATGAGCGTACTCGGCGGCAGCCCGGTCGGCGACAAGAAGCATCTGCGCAATGTCGGACCCAGTTTCCAGTACAAGCTGCGCGATTCGCGCGGGCAGGCACGCGAGTTCAGCAACTACATGCTGCCGCTGGAACTCGACGGCCGCTGGTACATGATGTCGGGCGTGCGCGACGCGCCGAACGAAGCCTTCCGCTACCTGCGCATGCCCCTCGATGCGGACGGCAATCTCGAAAGCTTCATGCGGTTGCGCGGCGCCCTGCTGAATCCGGCATTGCGGCCCGAAATTGCCGCCAATTTCGCCCGTCAGGCATTGCCGCAAAACGCCTGGGGCAGCGAAATTGAGGGCAAGCTGACCCACAGCGCCGAACAGGTGCTGGCCTTGTTTGCCAAGGGCGGGTTTCAGCCTCTGGGCAAGTTCATCGAAGAGAAAGTGCCGGCTGCCGAGCGTGAGAAAGCGGCGGGCACCTATCTGCGCATCCTGGAACTTGCGGGGTTCGAAGCGCTGAAAATTGCCAACCGCCAGGCCAATCTGCCTGCGCCCAAGGCCGACGATGCTACCGGCTGGCTGGTGCGCGACACCCTTAACAGCGTGAGCGACATGTTCGTCTATGGTGCGCCGATCTACCTGCAACTCATGAACTATGACGAGGTCAAGGCGAGCGGCCTACAGCTCACCCGCTCGCCCGGCAAGAAAGTGGTCTATTTTGGTTCGCTTTTGCTGACGCTCGGCGTATTCTTCATGCTCTTTGTGCGTGAACGTCGGGTCTGGTTACTTATCAAGCCGGGCCACGCGCTGCTGGCGATGTCATCGGCTAAGCACACGATCGATTTCGAAAAAGAGTTC
>DATCTE010000278.1:0-3646 GCA_036568085.1 Thiobacillus sp. | reverse complement strand
GTCTCCGCGCGAATCCTATGCTGCGCAGGCTTCCTGAACCGGCCATGGGTGGAAGCGTGCTTGGCTTTTCTGCCCCCATGCCCAGCCTGCTCGTATAGGCTGTTGAGCGCTGGGCAGCCGCCAATCCGTGCCACCCTACAGATTCATGCCACCGTCGCCAGGTCAGCATCTCTTTCCAGGTCACGCCCTCCTGCAATCGTTCGCGCAATGGCAATATTTATTGCAAACACGAATCGTTCTTGTTAGCATATCTATCAGTATCCGTTGATACAACGAAATAACCCGACATTTAGCCAGCCAACGGGCTTCTCCGCCCCAGTAGCTAGCCGATGGTCTCTAGTCGCCGCAGAAAAGGAGAAACCCATGCGTTTTCGTAACTGTATTAATCGTGCCGCGCTGGCGGTGTTGACGGCAAGCTTTGCCACAATGGCGTTCGCCGTGGAATACCCGATCGGCACCCCTCAACAACGTTACGGGATGGAGATCGGCGCCGTTTATCTGCAACCAGTGGAAATGGAGCCGGAAGGCATGATGCGCCCCACCAAGGATTCCGATGTGCATTTGGAGGCCGACATCCACGCCTTGGCCAACAACCCCAACGGGTTCGAAGAAGGCGCCTGGATGCCGTATCTGGGTGTGAAATACGAGGTTACCAAGATCGGCAGCAACGATAGGATCAGCGGCGATTTCATGCCGATGGTCGCCAACGACGGCCCCCACTACGGCGACAACGTCAAGCTCAAGGGGCCGGGGAAATACCGCGTCAAATACACCATTTCGCCCCCCTCGGCGGATCCGCACACCCATTTCGGCCGCCATATCGATCGTCTGACAGGCGTGCGTCCATGGTTCAAGCCTTTCGAGGTGGAATACGAGTTCACCTATGTGGGCGTCGGAAAAAAAGGGGGGTACTAGTATGACCGGCTACGCGGCACGTATCGGGCTGCTGGCGGCGGTCATGATCACTTCCTTCCCCGCCCTGGCGGCGGAGGATGCCGATACCACCCGCCTGCTACAGCGCCTCATGGAACGGGTGGAAAAACTCGAAAAGCGAAACGCCGAACTCGAAAAGGCTTTGCAGCCCCATGCTACCGATGCAAATAGCCAGATCGAGGCGCGCCTGAAGGTTCTGGAAGAGCGTAACGCGCTACTCGATTCCGCGCTGTCCACCGAGGACGTCAGCGAGAAGGAACCGGAACTGGCGTCACGCCTGAAGGCGGTCGAATACCAGACGCTGGATATCCAGAAGCAGGCGAAGGTCATCGACTCCATCGAAGGATTTTCCGCCGGCGCGAACTTCAGCACGGTTGCCCAGCGGGCGAGCGGCATCGATACCAGCGGCACCGAACTCAATTACCGTGCGGACATCACGGTGACCACGCCGACCATCAAGACCGGCGACATCGAGAGCAAGCTGTTCGGCCATTTCCGTGTCGGCCAGGGCAAGGGGCTGGGCGACAAGTTCACCTCCTTTGTGGGGCCCAATGCCACCTCGTTCCAACTCGGCTCAGTAGTCCCACCAGAAACCAGTGCCATGATGCTGGCTGAAGCCTGGTACCAGGCTGACATCCCGCTGCCGTATGGCGGCTTCAAGCCCAATTCGCGGCAAACCCTCACCGTCAATTTCGGCAAGATGGATCCCTTCGCGTTCTTCGACCGGAACGCGGCGGCCAACGACGAAACCCGCCAGTTCCTGGCGAGCCCGTTCGTCCATAACGCACTGCTGGACAACCCGCTGGCGGCCAACATCGGCGCCGACGGTTTCGGCTTCTCGCCGGGCATGCGCGTGTCCTACTTCAACTGGGGCGCAAAACCCGAGACCTACCGCCTGTCCCTCGGCGTATTCGGCGCGGGACGCAGCGCCAATTTTAGCGATTCCTTCAAGTCGCCGTTCGTGATTCTCCAGGCGGAAACCAGCCGGCGCTTCTTTGCCGGACTTGAAGGCAACTACCGGGTTTATCTCTGGCGCAACGGCCAGGCGCCGACCTTCGTCACGGGTGAGACTGCTTCCCATCGCGGCATCGGATTCAATTTCGACCAGCGACTCGGCGACGGCATCACGCTGTTCGGACGCCTGGGTACGGGCAGCGGCGACCGCCTGCCTTTCGATCGTGCCGCCAGTTTTGGCGCCGAATTCAATGGCAGCTATTGGGACCGGGGAGCCGACGCCATTGGCCTTGCCATAGGAAGCAATCGCACCAGCAAGGACTTCCGTGCCCAATCCGCAACCGTGGATGCGGATGCCAATGGCATACCCGACTATGGCTTTGTCGCCACCGGTTGGGAGCAGGTCGTGGAGACGTATTACCGCTTTCATGTCCATGAGCGATTCGAACTGACACCCGACTTCCAGTACATCCGCAATCCGGCTGGCAACGCGGACGCACGGACGGTGACGATTCTCGGTGTGCGGGCCAATCTGGCCTTCTGACGAGGAGACAATATGAACAGAAACAAAGCCGCAAACGTCATGCTCGACACCATGCCTCGGCTTTTGCGCGCCCATGCCGCCGCCGGCCTCGCCCTCGTCGCGGCAGCCTGCCTGCTCGCGCCTGTCGGAGCCGGCGCCGCCGACTTGCCCACCTATACCGTGGTGGCCAAGGACGGGCGGTTCATCCCCGACACGCTGAACGTGCCAGCCGGCGTGCGTTTCAAGATCGTGGTGCGCAACCAGGGGCGGGACGCCATCGAGTTCGAAAGCCTGCAGCTCAGGAAAGAGAAAGTACTCGCGCCTGGCGCGGAGTCCTTCGTGGTGATCGCCCCGCTCAAGCCCGGCGAGTACGAGTTCTTCGACGAATTCCACCCGAACACCGGACGCACCCGCATCGTCGTGAAATAAAAGGAGTGGCATATGGGTAATGCGCTTTTCATCGTTTGGCGGGAAACCATCGAAGCAATGCTGGTAATCGGCATTCTGCACGGATGGCTCAGCGCCCGCCCCGACGCTCGCGCCGGCTTCCCCTGGCTATGGGGTGGAATCGCGGCAGGCCTGGGGCTTGCGGTGTTCCTGGCCGTGACGATCATGGATATCCAGTCGTTGGTGTCGGCGAATGCGCTGGAATGGTTTCAGGCCATCATGCCGCTGGCGGCTTGTGGCCTGATTTTCCAGATGGTCTGGTGGATGCGCCGCCACGGCGCCGGTCTGAAAAAGGAACTGGAAGCGGGGATGGCGAGCGCCGCCGACCGGGCCAACTGGCTGGGCATTGCGGTCCTGGCTGCGGTGGCGGTGGGACGCGAAGGCGCGGAGACGGTGGTGTTCCTCTACGGCGCGGTCAAGGGCAGCGCGAATGCCGACATTGCCCTGGGCAGCGCGACCGGCTTCCTGCTCGCCCTGGCCGCCTATTGGCTGCTTTCCCGCGGCAGCCGGTTTGTTTCGTGGCGCGCCTTTTTCCGCGTCACGGAAGTGATGCTCCTGCTGCTGGGCGGGGCGCTGCTGGTGGACGGCACGGAAAAACTCGTCGGTCTGGAAGCCCTGCCGCCGCTGGCCGACCCGCTGTGGAACACGGCATTCCTGCTGGACGACAGCACGCGGACAGGCGGGCTCGTGGCCGCCTTCACCGGTTACCGGGCAGCGCCAACGGGCATGGCCTACGCACTGCTCACCGCCTACTGGGTGCTGGCCTTTGGCGTACTGCTCAAATTGAAA
>DATCTE010000277.1:0-8576 GCA_036568085.1 Thiobacillus sp. | reverse complement strand
CCCAATAGATACCAGCGATACACACCAGCCCAGCCGCCAGCAGATGGACCCGCGCATTCGCTTGCGTGCGCACGAGCAGGCCCATGCCACGCAGCGCATGGGAAAAACTGTTCAAGCGGCGGATGAAGACTTTCCTCATGGTGCGCGTATGCATGACTGAAACCCTCTTTCAATGACAGGGTGAAACCCTGTCCCGGTCCGGCCGGTCAAATCGATTCCACCTGCACGCCAAGGAGGACTGACATGACCCAAACCCTGGACTATCGCCCGGCGGCTTATCTCATCATTCTGCTCGGGCTCGGGGGGGCCGCCGCCGCGTCCCTCGTCCCCTTCTACAATGCTGGCTATGTACTCGAGCCTGGCGTACTGCTCGCAGTGCTGATGCCCTTCCTGCTCTATGGCCTGTTCATCGAAAGCCTGCGCGGGCCCTGGCTGCTGGCATCAGGCCTGTTGCTGCTGGCCGCCTGCCTGGCGCTGGTCATCTCCGAGCGCTACCTTCACTATAACGGCTACACGGACGACCTGATCTATTGGGCGCCTACACTGGCAGCAGCGATCATGCTGCCGATCGCATACTGGCTGGGACGGCGCGATGACGATGCGGACTCATCCTGAAAACGGACTGCGATGCGCACGCCTGGCCGATCAGAATGAATGGGGAACATCTCAATGAGCGAGGCAGGGAAAACGCAGGAGGACCCCGCCCTCGTCCTGCCCGACTATGGCGGCGGCAGCCTGGTCAACCTCATGAGTTCCATCGCCACGGCGCTGGGCGGCAGCAGCCCCTATCCGCCGCTGGCGGCGCTGCCGCCGCAGGCCCTGTCCGGCGCGCGCCATCTGGTGCTGCTGGTGGTCGACGGCCTCGGACTGGACTATCTGACCCGCCGCGACGGCGCGCTGCGCCGGCATCTGCACGGGCAGCTCACCTCGGTCTTCCCCTCCACCACCGCCAGCGCCATCCCCACCTTCCTCACCGGCCTCGCCCCGCAGCAGCATGGCCTCACCGGGTGGAACATGTACTTCCGCGAGATCGGCGCCGTCGTCGCCCCGCTGCCCTTCCGTGTCCGCACTGGCCACCATGCCCTGCGCGAAGCCGGCGTCACCCCGGCGACGCTGTTCGGCCTCACGCCCTTGTTCGACCGCCTGCCCCTGCCCTGTCACGTGGTGAGCCCGCGGAGCATCGTCCATTCGGATTTCAACGTCGCGCTCTCCGGCCGCGCGCAGCGGCACAGCTATGACACCCTGGACGAACTGTTCGCCCTGATCGCCGGGCTGCTGCGCCGCGACGCGCCGAGCTATGTCCATGCCTACTGGCCGCAGATCGACAGTCTCGCCCACGAATACGGCATCGGCAGCGAACCCGTCGCCGCCGCCTTCGCCGCACTGGACACGGCGTTCGAAGGCCTGCTGGACGGGGTGGCCCGCAGCGGCAGCCGCCTCATCGTCACCGCCGACCACGGCTTCATCGACAGCCCGCCGGAGCAGACCATCGACCTGGACGACCACCCCGCCCTGCGCGACACCCTGTTGCTCCCCTTGTGCGGCGAACCGCGCATGGCCTACGCCTACGTTCGCGCCGGCAGGGAACGGCAATTCGAGGATTACGTGCGGGAGCGCCTGGCGGACCGCATCCAGCTGTTCAGAAGCGAGGACATCCTGCAGCGCGGCTGGTTGGGGCCAGGCCCGGCACATCCCGCTCTGCGCGACCGGCTCGGCGATTACGTCCTCATCCCGCGCGGCCAGGCCATCCTGCGCGACTGGCTCCAGGGTGAGGAACGCTACACCCACGTCGGCGTGCACGGCGGCCTGAGCGAAGCGGAAATGCGGGTGCCGCTCGTCGTCGCCCCGCTGACGGAATCCTGAGCCTTGGCCCCCCGGCTACATTGATTTGCTGCTGCGCTTGGCGATCCAGTCGCCGAAGTCAGCTGCCGCCATCGGCCGGGCAATGAAATAGCCCTGGCCGATATCGCAACCGCTCTCGCGCAGCCAAGCCAGGTCGGCCTCGTTCTCGATGCCCTCGGCCACGACGGCGAAATCCAGCGCGTGGCCCAGCGCAATGGTCGAACGCACGATCGCCATGTCCTTGGGTGAATCGGCAAGCGAGCGGATGAAGCTCTGGTCGATCTTGAGTTCGTGCACGGGCAGCGACTTGACGTAGGCGAGCGAGGCCTGGCCAGCGCCATAGTCGTCGATCGACAGCTTGACGCCAAACGCGGCCAGCTCCTCCAGATGGGCCTGCGCCAGCGTGGGGTCTTCCATCAGCGCGCTCTCGGTGATCTCGAGGCAAAGCGCGGCGGGCGGCAGGCCGTGGCCGGCAACCAGTTCGCGCACCAGCACGACCAGGCCGGGGTCGAGCAGATCGCGCGCCGACAGGTTGGCGGACACCACCAAATCCAGCCCCTGCACGCGCCAGGCGGCCGTCTGCGCTGCCACCTCGACGAGCAGCCACGGCGTGATTTCGCGGATGAAACCCGTACGCTCGGCGAACGGGATGAAACGCCCCGGCGGCACCAGCCCGCGCTCGGGATGCTGCCAGCGCAACAGCGCCTCGGCGCCGACCACGCGACCGGCCGCAAGATCGAGCTTGGGTTGATAGTGGAGAACGAACTCGCGTTTCTCCAGCGCGTCGCGCATTTCTCCGATCAGCGACAGCTGCTCGGGCAAAGGGCCGGGGCCGACTTCCTCGGCCAGCATGAAGCCGCATTGCCGCCGCTTGGCTTCGTACATGGCCAGTTCAGCCCGCTGCAGCAAGGCGTTGAGGCCGGTACCGTCCGCCGGGTGGAAGGCAATCCCGAGGCTGCCATTGACATCGAGGCGCTGGCCTTCGACTTCGATGGGCGTGCGCAGCGCGGCAAGCAATGCCTGGGCGAAGCTGCGCACGGCCGACGGGGCCATGCCCTCGAGCAGGAAAGCGAACTCGTCGCCCCACAGCCGTGCCAGCATGGCCCGCGACGGCAACTGGCTGGCCAGCCGGGTGCCGACCTGCCGCAGCAGCTGGTCGCCGACCGGATGGCCCAGGGCGTCGTTGATGGCGGCGAAGCGGTCCAGATCGAGCACTACCAGGACGGCTTCGGCGACCGGCCCGAGGCGCTCCAGCCGCTCCTCGATGCGCACCCGGTTGGGCAAACCGGTCAGCGCGTCCTCGTAGGCCAGCCGGGTGATCTTCCCCTCACGCGCGGCGATACCGATGCGCATGGCCTCGAAGCTGGCGGCAAGCTGGCCGATTTCGTCCTTCGACTTCACCTCGACCGGATTGCCATAATCGCCGGCCTCGATGCGCTGCGCCGTCGCAGCCAGGGCATTGACCGGACCGGCGATCCGTCGTGCCAGCCACAAGCTGCCAAAGACGAACAGCACTATGCCGCCGCCGGCCGTGAACAGCAGGGCGCGCTCGAGTTCCTTGAACACCGCCTCGCTCTTCTCCAGCGAGTGCAGCAGGATCACCCGTACCTGCCGCCCGAGCGGCAGCGCGACCCCCTCGTAGTGATAGCCCTCGAGGACAAGCCGGCGTGGTTTTTCCTGCACGGCTGCGGCAACCTGCGCCAACGCGGCGTGGCGCGACTCGGGCAGCGAACTGACCAGAATCTGGCCGGTCGCGGCATCGGCCAGGCTGACGTCAAGCCCGCTGGTCTGTGCCAGACCGCGTGCCCAGGCATGGTCGACCGGAAAACCCATGACGATCCAGGCAATGCGCACCGGCGCCAGGATCGGCACGATCACCACCTGATACACCTGGCCATCGGCCATGCGCACGAAATCGCTGGCATGGCCGTCCGCCTCGGCGGTCCTGAGCAGCGCGGCGAAAGCGAACGCTTCCCCCGACCGCCGTGGCTGCTGCGTGTCGGCGATGACACGGCCGTCGAGCGCCACCGCCATCATGGCGCTGGCACCGATGCGCGAACCGTGGTTTTGCAGCACCGAGATCATGGTCGGTCGGTCCTGGGTGGCGATCGCCTCGCGGAAGCTGAAGTCCCGCGAGAGCACCGTGGCGGCCAGTTCGAGCTGGCGCCGGTTCTGGTCGACCAAGGCCTCGAAGTTCATCCGGCCGGCCGCGATCTGCCGCTGCGATTCGGCGGCAACAATGCGTTCTCCGCTGCGCTGGACCAGTAACAGCATCAGCAACATGACCAGCACGACCAGGCCGACGAAGACGACCGCGATCCGCCGCTCCAGGTTGAGCCAGGGCATGCGTCAGTAGCTGCCGGAGTCGGCTGGCGGTTTGTGGTGCGGCTCGCGCGGCGCCACGTCGAGGACGAGTTCGGCGCGCTGTGCCGGGGTGGCGCCGATCACCACATCCTGCGTGGCGGAGGCAGCCAATTGCCGGGGATGCCAGATGCGCAGGCGGTAGCTGCCGGCGGGCACTCCGGCGATGCGGGCGATGCCGTCGGTCCCGGTCTTGCCGAACCAGGGCGAGTCGACGACCAGCACGTAGGCCTCCATCCAGTCGTGGATGTTGCAGCCCAGCGCCACTTCGCCCGTCTTGTCGAAAATCACCGGCTGCGCCGGCTGGCCGGCGTAGAGCTTGATTTCGAAAGTCTTGGCCGGAGAAAAGGAATAGACGTGGTGCTTGAGCTTGTCGCGGTTGGGGAAGTACACCGCGGCTCCTTTCTGCACGATGCTCAGATAGGGCACGAATTCGCGGTCGCGCTGCTCGATGCTTGCCTGCGTCTTCGGTTGCGGCACCCTGCCCGACACCGGCTCCAGCACCACGGCCGCATCTTCGACCGGCGCACCCACCGGCGAGCGAATGCTGGCCTCGAAGTTTGCAGCACTGGCATCCAGTACGGCCAGGCAAGCAACGGCTGCGAGCGCGGCGATGCGACGCCGCGGCACACTCACTCGCCGACTTTCAGTGCAGGAGCAATTTGCCAAACCTCGGTGGTCAGTTCGCCATCGCGGTAGACCAGCACGTGCCAGACCTTGATCGTGGTCTTGCCGCCATATTCGGCAGCGGTTTCCAGCGTAGCGCCCTTGGGATTGGCCTGCTGTACCAGCTTGCCGAACTTCGCCGGGCGCGGCTGGCCGTCGCTGAGGGCGGCGAATTTCTTCCACACCTCGCGGATCGCCGCCTTGCCGCGGTAGCGTCCGTCGAGCGGGCCGCCAACCCAGTCCATGTAGGCGTCGTCGGCGTAGTCGCGCATCAGCGCCTCGACATCGCCCGCGGCCACTGCCTGCAGATGGGCTTCCGCTTTTTTCTCGTCGAGCGGGCCGGCCGTCGCGGCCGTCGCAAAAGCAAAGCAGCACAGCAACCCGAGGGCATGCTTCATCGTAGAGTTCCTTTTCCGAAAGTCACCGAATGCAGGTGCGGTATTCTTGGCTACGCCCATGGTTGCGTCAAGCTGCAAGCCCCCCGCCGGCGCCGTTTGTATTTGATGCCAGCATGACTATAGTTGACTGGCCTGTCGGATTTTCTGGAAGCCTTGTTTCACATCCAGCCCGACCCACCCCCTTCAGTAAACCTCCTACGAAAGACGAGACACCATGTACGGTCCCTACAATCATGGATGGATGTTCGATGGCGGGTTCGGCATGCTGTTCGGCGTCTTCTGGATGATCCTGATGTGGGGGATCCCCTTCCTGCTGATCATCGCCCTGCTGAAATACCTGTTTGCCAAACCCCGGGACAAGGACGCCAGCGAAGTCCGGCCGGAACAAAAAACCCCGCTCGACATTCTCAAGGAAACCTACGCGCGCGGCGAAATCGGTCGCGACGAGTATCTCCAGAAACGGGACGACCTCCTGGACAAATAGGGAGCATGCCCCTGTCGTTCCAGGCGCTTCACCCACCCCGCTTGCGAAAGGAAATTGCCATGAACAGCACACGACACTTCACCCGGCTGGCTGCCTGCAGCCTCGCACTCGCCCTGACCGGAACGCCCCCCCTCCTCCAGGCTGCCGACCAGCCCACCCCACCCTGCCAGGGTGGCCCCGGCACACCCGGCTGTTACGGAGGGGGCCCCGGGATGATGGGGGGTGGGGGCTACGGAATGGGGCCCGGCATGATGGGCGGTTATGGAGGTTATGGAATGGGTCCCGGCATGATGGGAGGCGGGGGTTACGGCATGGGCCCCGGCATGATGGGCGGGGGCGGCTACGGAATGATGGGGGGCTACGGGATGGGCCCCGGCATGATGATGGGCCCGTATTGGGGAAGCGGGCTCGACCTGAGCGCAGAGCAGCAGGCCAGGATCAACAAGATCCAGGATGAAACCCGCAAGGCGCACTGGGCCCTGATGGGCGAGATGATGAACCAGCAGGCCAGGCTGCGCGACCTGAACCTGGCACCGAAGCGGGACGAGGCTGCCATCGATGCAGCCTACAAGGAGTTCGGCAAGCTCCAGCAGAAAATGTACGATTCCTCGGTGGCGGCGCAGAAACGCATGGAGGCCGTCCTCACCAAGGAACAGCAGGAGAAGCTGCGCACTTATTGGCGCAGGGGCTGGGCACCCGATAACAGCAAGTAGACGCGCGTCACGGGTATCGCCCCGCGCGCAGGATCACCAGGGAATTTCGCTGCCGTTGTAGCGGAAGAAGCGCCCGTTCAACGCCGGTTCGAAGTTGTCCACCAGGGCACGCATGCCGCGGACGCTCTGGGCGGGGGTGAGCATCGCATCCGGCCCGCCCATGCGAGTCTTCACCCAGCCCGGATGCAGCAGCAGGACGCCAATTCCGCGTGGCGCGAGCGCATGCGAGAGCCCCTTCATCGCAGCATTCAAGGCCGCTTTGCTGGAGCGGTAAGCGTAGTTGCCGGGCGCGCCGATCTCGGTGATGGAGCCCATGTGGCTGCTGATCGCCACCACCAGTTTCTTCTCGCTGCGCGCCACCTGTCCCATGAAGGCTTCGCTCACCCGCACCGCCCCCAGCGTGTTGACGGCGAAGCTGCGCAGCCAGACGTCGTAGTCGATGCCGCCGACGTCCCCCATGAACTTGTCCAGATACACGCCCGCGTTGTTGAGCAGCACGTCGATCCGGGCTTCTTCCAGATCGAGTTGCAGGGTGCGCACCTGTTCTCTGTCGGTCACATCGAGCCGATGCACGCTGACCTGCGGGTGCCTGTCGGCCAGCGCGCTGAGATCGTCGGCTTCCTCGGGGCGGCGGCAGCTCGCGATCACCTGCCAGCCGGCCTCGGCATACTGCCGCGCCCATTCCAGCCCGAGGCCGCGGTTGGCGCCGGTGATCATCACGCCAGGTATCGTTCGCATCGGATGTTTCTCCAAGACATGCCCTCCGTTATAGATGGCAACCGGCCTCCCCGCGAACCATCACGGGCGGCTTTCCTTTGCGCGAGCGTCGTCTTTACTGGAGTGGTATGGTCTGAAAGAAAGGTCCCGCCATGAAGGAAATCCTCCCCGGCGTTTTTCACTGGAAGACCTTCCACGAAGGCATCCAGGCCTATGTCCATTCCTACTACATCAACGCCACCGACCCGCCCGTGCTGATCGACCCGCGCGTGCCGGCGCAGGGCATCGCGTGGTTCGCGGCGCACGGCGCGCCGCAGCACGTCTACCTGACCAACCGCCACCACTACCGCCACAGCGACCGCTTCGAAGAACGGTATGGCGCGCAGGTCTGGTGCCACAAGGACGGCCTGCACGAATTCACCCGCGGAGAAAAGGTCAGGGGCTTCAGCCACGGCAAGACCCTGCCCGGTGGCGTCCTCGCCCTCAAGGTCGCCGCGCTATGCCCCGAGGAAACCGCGCTCTACCTACCGCTGCACGGCGGCATCCTGAGCGTCGGCGACGCCATCGTGCGCGAGCGGGGCAAGCTCGGCTTCGTGCCGGACGCCTACATGGGCGACGACCCGGAAGGCGTCAAGCACGGCCTGCGCAAGGCGTTCCTGAAACACCTGCGCGACCGCGAATTCGACCACCTGCTGTTCGCCCACGGTGCCCCCTGGATCGGCGGCGCCAGGGCGGGCCTCGAAAAATTTCTGGCGGCTATGGAATGCCCGGGGTGCTAGCCGGGCCAGATCACCGGCCGGACATGCGCCGCTGACTGCCCGCATAAAACAACGCAAGCAGTCCCACGGCAAGCAGCGCCATCGTTCCGGGTTCCGGAACGGACCTGGCAAAGGCGGAGGCGATGACGGCATCGGCCGCCGTGGTCGGGTGAAACGAATCCCAGAAAACGTAGCTGTCGGGATTGGCGCAGGGCGCCCCCGGGAGTGAGGGCAGACAGGCGTCCTGCGAATTGGAAAGCCCGTACTTGGCAGGATTCATGACCACGTCGTTGAGGAAGGAATAGGTGTCAAACTGGATGATGTCCGCAGCCGGGAACAACTGGTCCAGGCTCCCCAGCTGGATGGCCAGCGTCGAATTGAAGGCGGTGGAAAACGCGTGGGCCTGCGTCTGCAGCCCCACGCTCTGGACGAAGGGCGTGAGGCTCAGGTCCGGCAGGTTGGGGACCAGAATGTGTGCCGCGCCGGCCGTCGCCAGCGCCCCCACATAGTTCGCGATGTTCTGCGCAGCGAGGACGGGGGAATCGAGCGTGAGAAAGTCGTTCGCGCCGCCCCATACGAAATACAGGGCATGGGAGTCGGCCACCCCGCCCGACGCAGACAGGTACATCCCGAGCTG
>DATCTE010000276.1:0-4670 GCA_036568085.1 Thiobacillus sp. | reverse complement strand
GCCTGGCGGCACCGTTTTCGTGCCGCGGAACATCATGTGCTCCAGCACATGCGCCACCCCGGTCGTGCCGTTGAATTCGTCCATCGATCCGGCGCGATACCACACCTGCGACACCATCACCGGTGCCCGATGGTCTTCCTGCACGATCACCCGCATGCCATTGTCCAGCGTGACGTCCGTCACCGCCGCCTGCGCACTGCCCACCACCAGCAGTGCCAGCAGCATTCCCCGCATGCCGAGCATGTTTTCACCTCGCGTTGAATAAGTCCGAATGATAAGCCGTAGCCGAATGATAAGATTAGGCGTCCGTCAAACAGCTGTGCTGACCCCCTTTGTCCGTGTTTAGTTTCTTCAAGTCCAAAACGCCTGCCGCCGAACCGGCCACCCCTGACGCGCAGGCCGAAGCCGTTGCCCCGCAGCCCGCCGAATCGCGTCCGGGCTGGGCACAACGGCTGAAGCAGGGTCTCGCCAAAACCCGCAACAAGCTGGGCGGCCAGCTGGCCGGCCTGTTCGGCGTCGGGCGCAAGATCGACGCCGAACTGTTCGAGGAACTCGAAACCATCCTGATCACCGCCGACGTCGGCGTCGACGCGACCCACGCCCTGCTCGATACCCTGCAGAAGAAGGTGCGCCGCGAAAACCTCACCGAGGCCTCCGACCTGCAGGCCGCGCTGAAAGAGGCCCTGGTCGACCTGCTGATGCCGCTGCAGGCGCCGCTCGACGTCACCCCGCACAAGCCTTTCATCCTCATGCTGGCCGGCGTCAACGGCGCCGGCAAGACCACCACCATCGGCAAGCTCGCCAAGCTCTACCAGTCGCAGGGCCTGTCGGTGCTGCTGGCGGCGGGCGACACCTTCCGCGCGGCGGCGCGCGAACAGTTGCAGGTCTGGGGCGAGCGCAACAACGTGACCGTGGTAAGCCAGGAAAAAGGCGATTCCGCCGCGGTGATCTTCGACGCCATCCAGGCCGCGCGCGCGCGCAACATCGACGTTGTGCTGGCCGACACCGCCGGCCGCCTGCCGACGCAGCTGCATCTGATGGAAGAGATCAGGAAGGTCAAGCGCGTGATCGAGAAAACGGCCCCCGGCGCGCCGCACGAAGTGCTGCTGGTTCTCGACGCCAACACAGGCCAGAACGCCGTCACCCAGGTCAAGGCCTTCGACGATGCGCTCGGCGTGACGGGCCTGGTACTGACCAAGCTCGACGGCACCGCCAAGGGCGGCGCCATCGCCGCCATCGCCCACGCCGGTTTATCACGGCCGCGGCCGATCCCGGTGCGCTACATCGGCGTCGGCGAGACCGTAGACGACCTGCGCCCCTTCGATGCGCGCGAATTCGTCGAAGCGGTGTTCACCGCATGATCAGCTTCAATCAGGTCACCAAACGCTATCCCGGCGGGCACGAAGCCCTCTCCGGCGTCAGCCTCGCCATCGAGCAGGGCGAACTGGTTTTCCTCACCGGGCATTCCGGCGCCGGCAAGAGCACGCTGCTGAAACTCATTGCCGCCATCGAACGCCCCACCAGCGGGGTGGTCTCGGTCAGTGGCCAGAACATCAGCCGGCTGTCGCGCCGTGCGGTGCCCTATCTGCGCCGCAACATTGGCCTGGTGTTCCAGGACCACAAACTGCTGTTCGACCGCAGCGTGATCGACAACGTGGTGCTGCCACTCGACATCGCCGGCTTCGACCGCCGCGAGTCGCTCAAACGCGCTCGTGCGGTGATCGACAAGGTCGGCCTGCTCAACCGCGAGAAGGCCAATCCCGTCAGTCTCTCGGGCGGCGAGCAGCAGCGTCTGTGCATCGCCCGCGCACTGGTGAGCCGCCCCGCCCTGCTGCTGGCCGACGAACCCACCGGCAACCTCGACGCCAGCTACGCCGCCGACATCATGGCGATGTTCCGCGACTTCCATCAGGTCGGCACCACCCTGGTGATCGCCACCCACGATGAACGCGCCATCACGGCGCTGGGCGGCCGCACCCTGCACCTGGACCACGGCAAGATCGGGGAGGTACCGGCGTGATCGGCTGGCTGCGTCATCACAAGCATGCCCTCCTGGCCGCCCTGCGTCGGCTGGGTGCCCAGCCGTTCACGACGCTCCTGACCGCGCTGGCCATGGGCGTGGCGATCAGCCTGCCGAGCGGGCTGTATCTGGGACTGGGCAACCTCAGCCAAGTGGCAGGCGAACTGCCGGCGCAGCCCGAAATCAGCCTGTTTCTCGATACCGGGGCTTCAGTTGAGCAAAAACAGGCCATCACCGCACGGCTCAAGCAACCTGACATCGCGCATGCCCGTTTCGTGCCCCGGGACGAGGCGCTGGCTGCCCTGAGCGCCTCGCAGGGTCTGGCCGACATCACGACCGGACTCACCGAGAACCCGCTGCCGGATGCCTGGGTCGTACGGCCGCAGGATGCGTCGCGCGCGGCGCTGGTACGGCTTTCCAGCAGCCTGGGCAAATTGCCGGGAGTGGCGGAAACCCACCTCGACAGCCAGTGGGCGGAACGTCTGCAGGCGGCGCTCGACATCGGCCGCACGGTCGTCTGGGTCCTGGGCGGCCTGTTTGCGATCGCCCTGATCGCCATCTCGGGCAACGCCATCCGCGCCCAGGTGCTGGCCCGGCGTGACGAAATCCTGGTCAGCCGGCTGATCGGCGCCACCGACTGGCATATCCGCCGTCCGTTTCTCTACCTAGGTGCGCTGCAGGGGCTGTTTGGCGGGCTGGCGGCAGGCGGCGTGCTGGCCATTGCCGGCACGATCCTGCATGCGCCGGTTGAGCGTTTGGCGGGCCTCTACGGGTCGTCCTTCCACCTGCTGCCGCCTAGCGGGGTCGAGATCGCCCTGGTGCTCGGCCTAGCCACGCTATCCGGCTGGCTGGGCGCCTGGCTCTCGGTCACCCGGACCCTGCACCAGGTCGAAGCGACACGCTGATTTCTCTCTGCCCGGGAACCCTTTATTGCCTTAGCACTCTTATGTTGCGAGTGCTAAAATGTTTTTAAAGGGGGTTCCACACGCATGAATCGATCGATGTCTTTACCTGTCCCTGCAGCTTACAGCCTGGATAGCTACATTCAGACCGTCAACCGTTATCCCATGCTCAGCCTGGAAGAGGAACAGCAGTTCGCGCGCGCCTGGCACGACAAGCAGGATGTCGAGGCTGCCCGTCAACTGGTGGTATCTCACCTCCGCGTGGTGGTGAGCGTGGCGCGCCATTATCTCGGCTACGGGTTGCCGCACGCCGATCTGATCCAGGAAGGCAACGTCGGGCTGATGAAAGCCGTGAAGCGTTTCGACCCGGACCGTGGCGTGCGCTTGGTGTCGTTCGCACTGCACTGGATCCGCGCCGAGATCCACGAATACGTCCTGAAGAACTGGCGCCTGGTCAAGGTGGCGACCACCAAGTCACAGCGCAAGCTGTTCTTCAACCTGCGCAGCCTGAAACAGTCGCTCAATGCCCTGACGCTGCAGGAAGCCGACGCCATGGCGCGCGAACTCAACGTCAGTCGCAAGGACGTGCTGGAGATGGAGACGCGCATGTCGGGGCACGACGTGTCGATCGACCCGATGGTGGACGACGGCGAGGAAGGCTACAGCCCGCTGGCCTACATGGCGAGCCCGGACGAAAATCCGGCGCAGTTGCTGGAACGCGAGCAGACCGAGCGCCTGCGCCATACCGGCCTGACGCACGCGCTGGAAAATCTCGACGCGCGCAGCCGCCACATCATCCAGGCGCGCTGGCTGACCGAAGGCGAGGCCGCAACCCTGCACGAACTCGCCGCCCAGTATGGCGTGTCGGCAGAACGCATCCGCCAGATCGAAGCCCGTGCGCTGCAGAAAATGCGCGCCGCGATTCCGGCATAAGCACCAGCACACCCCAATGACAAAGCCCCGCAAATGCGGGGCTTTGTCATTGGGGGATACTACCAATCAGAAAAACGAGCCGATCAGGACCGAGAGGATACTGATCCATGCCCAAGCGATCAACCCAACTACCACCACCATGGGGAAACCCTGAAAAGTCAGAAGCTGTTTCATTGTGCGCACTCCATTAAAGTTGATTAATTTTAGTTTATTCGTCTTTACTGCTCAAGCGCCGGGTCGGCAGCAGCGGATCGTCGTCATCCATCAGAATGCGTTCGGCCGGGCCTTCCAGATCGTCGAACTGGCCGTTTTTGATCGACCACAACACGCCCAGGACAATCAGCAGCACAAACACGCCGGACAGCAGGAACAGGAAACCCATCGTATGGCTCATGGTGTGACCAGTTCTTGGGTATGCTGATAATGGAGGATGTGCGCACGTGAGAGACGGAGCTCGACCAGCCAGCGCCCATTCGCAGGCAGGCGCAGCGCGCCGCCGTAGACGCCGGCATCGAGTTCGGCCAGGGGCAGGCTGAGCTCAACCTGGGTTGCGCCGGGGCGCTGCAGGCGCAACTCCGCCTCGACACCGTCGACCGGCAGACCGGTTTGATTCCTGACGCGGACCCGGATAGTCCGAACGAGCCCCTTGTCATCCAGGCCGCTGACGTCGATATCCCAGCCAAGCTCAGCCTCGCGGTGCGCCTTGGCAAGCTCCGACGAAATCGCAGTGGCCGCTTCCTGATTGTGGGGCACCACGCCGGAGAATCCGCTGTAGACCTCCCCCCCCTTTTTGCTGCCGAGCCACGCCCGCCCGA
>DATCTE010000275.1:0-2093 GCA_036568085.1 Thiobacillus sp. | reverse complement strand
CTGATGGACGAGCCGCTCTCGGCGCTCGACCTCGCGCGCAAGCAGGAAATCCTCCCCTATCTGGAACGCCTGCACGACGAACTGGAGATTCCCATCCTCTACGTCAGTCACGCCCCCGACGAAGTCGCGCGCCTGGCCGATTACATCGTGGCGATGGACGGCGGCCGCGTCGCCGCGCAGGGGCCGCTGGGCGAAACCCTGGCGCGCATCGACCTGCCGATCCGCCTGGGAGAGGATGCCGGCGTCGTGCTCGAAGGCGAGATCGCCGAACTGGATAAAGAATGGCACCTCGCGCGCGTCGCCTCCGCCGGCGGCAGCCTGTGGGTGCGCGACAACGGCCTGCCGATCGGCCAGCACGTGCGCGTGCGCATCCTCGCGCGCGACATCAGCCTCGCCCTCGAACCCCACGGCGACAGCAGCATCCTCAACGTGCTGCCGGCCACCGTCGAGCAGCTGGCGGACGACACCCACCCCGCGCTCGCGCTGGTGAAACTGAACGCCGCCGGCGCCCCGCTGGTCGCGCGCATCACGCGGCGCTCTGCCGCCAGGCTGGAACTGCGTCCGGGCCAGGCCGTGTGGGCGCAGATCAAGGCAGTGGCGCTGGTGGGGTGAGGCACCTATTGAGACTTCCGTAAATAGTGACAGATCTCAACCGCCGTTCGGGCTGAGCTTGTCGAAGCCTGTCCTGAGCTTGCCGAAGTGGCCCCGTGCCCACTCGGACATGCCCTTCGACAAGCTCAGGGCGAACGGGGACTTTGTTATGTGCAATGGAAACCTCAATAGCTGGAACGCATTCTGCTTGATCCCCGAGGCGGCGCGTAAAACGTAGGGTTTGCTACAAACCCTGCGCGCGCATCCAGAGGCCAAGGAAACGCTGAACAAGCCCTTCGACAGGCTCAGGGCGAACGGCAGAGGTTGATTCCGTTCGTGGTGAGCTTGTCGAACGCTCTCCTGAGCGGAGTCGAAGGGCATGAGCGGAATCAACCGTTCAGTGTTTCCACTAAGGGGGCAGCAATCATGAACGCTGAAATCATCAAGGCAAATCCCCACTATCAGCGGCTGGGCGGGGCCGACGCCGTGCGCGGACTGGTCGACCGGTTCTATGACCTGATGGATGCGGATCCGGATTACTACGGCATCCGCAAACTGCATCCGCCGGACCTGGGCGAATCGCGCAACAAGCTCTACTGGTTCCTGAGCGAGTGGACGGGTGGCCCGGCCTTGTTCGCCGAGCACATCGGCCAGCCCTTCCTGCGCCGCCGCCACGCGCCCTTTGCCATCGGCGCGAGCGAGCGCGATCAATGGATGGGGTGCATGGTACGCGCCATGCAGGACGTCGGGCTGGCGGCAGACCTGCGGACGGAACTGGAGCAGGCCCTGTTCAAGACCGCAGACTTCATGCGCAACCAGCCCGACTAGCGCCCGCGCTGCGTCAACGGCCAGTGGACAAATCCATGCGTACCGATGAACTCACCCAGGCAATCCACCCCCAGCCCGTTCGCCGTGAGCCCTTCGACTACGCTCAGGACAGGCTTGTCGAAGGGCTGTGTGGTTCGACAGGCTCACCACGAACGGAATCAACCTCTTGCCGTTCGCCCTGAGCTTGTCGAAGGGCACTTGTCGAATGACTGGTTCAGCATTTCCCTATGAAACAGGACAGCCAACATGAATGAACTCTTTGCAATCTGCCGCACCAACGAAATCGACGAAGACCGGCCGAGCGGATTCTGGCTGGCCGTGCGCAGCGAAACCGGCGAAGCCAGGCCCTGGCCCATCGTGATCGGACGCAAGGGAAACCGATTCTTCGGCTACGAAAACGCCTGCCCCCACACTGGCAGCCGGCTGGATACCGAGCCCGGGCGTTTCCTCGACGAGGACGGCAACTTCCTCACCTGCGGCACCCACCGCGCGCAGTTCGACCTGGATACCGGCAACTGCTTCATTGGGCTGTGCCGAGGGCAGCAGCTGACCCCCGTCACCCTGGTGATCGACGACGGCGATGTCTGCGTCACGGGGGTGGAGCTGGCCGAAGAAGACGGGCTGGATCGGGGCGATTGAGCCGCTGGCCGTGCGCCTCAGTCGCCGCTCAACAC
>DATCTE010000274.1:0-2778 GCA_036568085.1 Thiobacillus sp. | reverse complement strand
CCGGCGTGCGCTACCGCGCCTGGCAACCGCCGTCGGCGCTGCATCCCACCATCGGCATCCACTCGCCGCTGGTATTCGATCTGATCGACACCTGGAACGGTCGCGCCATCGGCGGCTGCACTTACCGCGTCGTCCATCCCGGCGGGCGCAGCTACGACAGCTTCCCGGTCAACGCGATGGAAGCCGAGGCGCGTCGTCATATCCGTTTCCAGGACTGGGGACACACTGCCGGCAGCTTCACCCCGCCGCCGTGGATCGCGTCGATCGCGCGCTTCTTTCCCGGCGGCAACCCGCCCGGGCCGATGGCGCCGCCGCCGGAAGAGCCGGCAGGGGAATTCCCGCATACACTCGATCTGCGTCGACGCTGACGCAACGCCGATCGATCCGGCATCGCACGGTGCGAACCATCGTGGCAACCCAGTCCGCAAATCAGGCCCGGGCACGGCGATGAACACGAGGAACAGGCATGCGGCGCTACAAAATCCTTCATCGAACCTATTACAACTTTGCGGCCCCCGTGAGGCTGGAACCCCACACCTTGCGACTGCGGCCACGAGAAGGGCATGAACTGCACATCGAATCCTCGACCCTGCAGATCACGCCCCCGGCCGCCCTGCGCTGGCACCGCGACGTGGAGGACAACTCGGTTGCGATCGCAAGCTTCGATTCGCCGGCCAGCCAGCTGTTGATCGAAAGCGAAGTCATCATCCAGCAATTCAACCAGGCCCCCCTCGATTTTCTGGTGGCCGACTACGCAACCGATTACCCGTTCGCCTATCGGCCGGAGGATGGCGTTGTCCTGGCGCCCTATATGAACATCGCCGAACGCCCGGTCCGCGATCCGCTGGCTGCGTGGATTGCGAACGTATGGAAGCCGGACGAAGGGATTCAGACCTACGCCTTGCTGCAGCGTCTTGCTACCCGCATCCAGCAAACGTTTTCGTATCAGCTCCGCGAGGCGCCCGGCGTCCAAACTGCCGCAGAAACCCTGTCGCGCGGCACCGGCTCCTGCCGCGACTTCGCCAACCTGTTCATGGAGGCCGCACGGCGTCTGGGGCTCGCCGCACGTTTCGTCAGCGGTTACCTCCACGCGCCCCCCTCAGCGGTCAACTACGGCGCGACCCATGCCTGGGCCGAAGTGTTCCTGCCCGGGGCAGGCTGGAAAGGATTCGATCCCACCATCGGCGAAATCGTCGGCCCCAATCACATTGCCGTCGCGGTGGCACGATTGCCCGAATCCGTCCCCCCGGTCGCCGGCTCGTTCGTGGGCCCGCCCGGCGCGAGCCTGGACGTGGGGGTATGGGTGACCGAGCTGGATTGACGGCCTGCCCCCAGAATAGGTGGGCAGGCCCTGCATCCGAAGGATGCAGCGGTCATGGCGATTGGCGGGAGCGCCTGCTGATGTGCAGGGGATCCGCACCATTCCTGCGCTTCCCCGTACCGTCCTTTTTATCGCCCATCTAACAAACGACCGGGAAACCCTCCGGCAGCGATCACGACACCCCTTCGTATTGCGATACCCATCCTTTTGTAATCTTCAACCGTCATTGATGCTTACAAATGTCATGATTCACGCATAGTGCAGGCTGCCATCGCATGGTGCACGCCCAAGAGGCCATTGCCGGAAACGCGCGCGCACCGAATAAAATAATTGTTATTAAACATACAATTAAATTGTTTTTGTTGGCTGGCACATGGCTTGGTAAATGATCTCCGGCGCTGTTGATCAAACCGTATCAATTGTTAGGAGAAAAACATGTCTGAACAGTCTCACAAGGACAAACTGGCCGAAGCCCTGGCCGCCACGATGAACCGTCGCGGTTTCATGAAACTGATGGGAAGCGGGGCCGGTATGGCGGCAGGCAGCGCCATCATGGGTGGCGCGCTGGTCCAGAATGCCATGGCCGCCGCGCCCAAGCGGGGCGGCACCATCAAGCTGGCCTGGGTCGATGCGGTCGACACCCTGGATCCCCACTTCACCGCCTCCCTGGGCTCGGTGAAAATCCTCAACAACATCTTCAACGGCCTGCTCAAGGTGGCCTACGACGGCAAGAAGGTTTCCTTCGTGCCGGACCTGGCCGAGAAGTGGGAGATGCCGGACGACAAGACCCACGTCTTCAAGCTGCGTAAGGGCGTGAAGTTCCACAATGGCGACCCGTGCGACGCCGAGGCCGTGAAATGGAGCCTGGAGCGGGTCAAGAACCCGGCCAACGGATCGCCCCATGCCTGGAAGTTCGACCAGCTTGCGGGAGTCGATGTCATCGACGACCACACCGTCCGCATGCGCTTCAACAAGCCCTATGCCTTCCTGCCGGTGGCGCTGACCGGCAGCACGGGCCGTGCCGGCACCATCGTCAGCAAGCGCGCCGTCGAGCAGTATGGCAAGGCCTTCGGCCGCAATCCGGTGGGCACCGGGCCGTTCAAATTCTCCGGCTGGCGGGAAAACGAATCCATCACCCTGGAACGCAATCCGGACTATTTCGAGCCGGGCCTGCCTTATCTCGACGGCGTGCAGATCCTGCTGATCAAGGAGCCGACCGCGGCCGTGGCAGCCATGATGTCCGGCCAGGTGGACGGCATGAGCCTGTCGCCGTTCCAGTTCATTCCGCAGCTGAAGGCCAACCCCAATCTCAAGGTCTACGGCGAGGTGGAGGGCAACTACAGCTACGTCGGCATGAACAACCGCCGCGCCCCCTTCGACGATCCGATGCTGCGCAAGGCGGTGGCCTTCGCCATCGACCGTAGCGCCATCATCAAGCAGGGCTACTTCGGCGAGGC
>DATCTE010000273.1:0-6710 GCA_036568085.1 Thiobacillus sp. | reverse complement strand
GTGATCTGAGCTAGGGTCTGCGGGCTGGGCAAGCGGGCCGGCAAGGGCAGCGACGCGGTCGGCAGGCCGTATACCAGATCGCCCCCGTACGGACCGTTCGCCACTGCCAGGTTGGCGGCGATGATCGGCAGCACGGCGGCGGGCGCCAGGTCGGCGAACACGGCGGCAAACCCCGCGCCCGGAACGAAGCCGAACACGCTGTGGTTGTAGACGAGGTTGCCGGGCGCCAGGTCGCCGTAGAGCTTGAGGTCCTTGGTGGCGGCCGGATCGGACAGGCCGAAGGCGCGGGCGACGTCGCTGCGGGTCACCACCCCGGCGTACCAGGCCATGATCTCGATGTACTGCAGCCGCTGGCGCGTCGCCCACTTCACGTCCAGGCGCATTTTTTCCTTTGTAATCATATCGCTCGCTCCGCTCGAGCCGGTTTGACCGGAATTATAGGGCGGCACGCATCAAATACAATCTATCAAGTTGTATTTTTTATGTAGGTGATATTTTTTATTGACACTTAGAAATATATCGCCTACATTGCAACCCATGCAGACGCGACGCCGCCTGCCTTTCACGCAAACCGATCATCAGGAGAGAGAACCATGGCATCCCCCGCATTGGCAGAAGACAAATCGAAGGCGCTCGCCGCCGCGCTCGGCCAGATCGAGAAGCAGTTCGGCAAGGGCTCGGTGATGCGCCTGGGCGACCACGACATCGCCCGCGACATCCAGGCCGTCTCCACCGGCTCGCTCGGGCTCGACATCGCGCTGGGCGTCGGCGGCCTGCCGCGCGGCCGCGTGATCGAGATCTACGGCCCGGAATCGTCCGGCAAAACCACGCTCACCCTGCAGGTCATCGCCGAAATGCAGAAAATGGGCGGCACCGCTGCCTTCATCGACGCCGAGCACGCGCTCGACCCCAACTATGCGCAAAAACTCGGCGTCGACGTCGACAACCTGCTGGTCTCGCAGCCCGACACCGGTGAGCAGGCCCTGGAAATCGCCGACATGCTGGTGCGTTCCGGCTCCGTCGACGTGGTGGTGGTCGACTCGGTCGCCGCGCTCACCCCCAAAGCCGAAATCGAAGGCGAGATGGGTGACTCGCACATGGGTTTGCAGGCGCGACTGATGAGCCAGGCGTTGCGCAAACTCACCGCCAACATCAAGCGCACCAACACGCTGGTAATTTTCATCAACCAGATCCGCATGAAGATCGGCGTCATGTTCGGCAACCCCGAAACCACCACCGGTGGCAATGCGCTCAAGTTCTACGCCTCGGTCCGCCTCGACATCCGCCGCATCGGCGCGATCAAGAAAGGTGACGAAATCGTCGGCAACGAAACCAAGGTCAAGGTCGTCAAGAACAAGGTCTCGCCGCCGTTCAAGGAAGCCTTCTTCGACATCCTTTACGGCCAGGGCATCTCGCGCGAAGGCGAGATCATCGAGCTCGGCGTCGCCCACAAGCTGGTCGACAAATCCGGCGCCTGGTATGCCTACAACGGCGAGAAGATCGGCCAGGGCAAGGACAACGCGCGCGAATACCTGAAAGAACACCCCGAAATCGCGCACGAAATCGAAGCCAAGATCCGCGCCGCCGTCGGCGTCAACAACCCGACCGTGCTGGTTGAGGATGAAGACGAAATCGACGCCTGACCCCGCCAGCCTGCACGAGCGGGCGCTGGCCTATCTCGCGCGACGCGAACATAGCCGCTTCGAACTAACAAGAAAGCTCGAGGCGGCCGGATTTGCGATTGAAGAGATTGCGCCCGCACTCGACGAATTCGAGACCAAGGGCTGGCTATCGGATCGGCGGTTTGCTGAAAGCTGGATAGCTGACCATTTCGCAAGAAACGGTAGCATCAAACTTGCCTACGATTTACGCCAGCGCGGTGTAAACAACCACGTCATAGAAGCAGTGTTAAATGACGAATCTGGAAGTGAATTCGAGCGCGCGCGCGAAGTATGGAAAAAAAAATTCGGCACGCCTCCAGAGAATGCGACCGATAAAGCGCGACAAATGCGCTTCCTGCAAAGTCGCGGGTTTACGTCCGAGGCGATCAGGTATGCGATATCCGACGGGAAGGCTTCGCTACGGTAGATTCGCGAATGAAAGCTCCCTCTATCCTAGACGCCCTTGCAAGCCCACAGCAGTCCCAATTTGCACGCCTTCTCGAAATCACGCACAGCTTTCCCGTTTATCCCATTTTTCCGGTTGATCAAGCCGCTCAAATAATAGGCTTGGGCACTCGTAGAATCCAGACGAATGGACGCTTCCACATCTTTCTCGGCCCTCAATAAATCATGGCTCTGCCAGTATGCATACGCCCTATTCAAGTAAAGCGCAGAAAGACTGGGATTGATTTCTATGGCGCGCGTGTAGTCCGCAATTGCGGCTGGCACATTTCTCACAGCGAAATATTCATTTGCACGGTTAAAATAGGCGCGTTCCACACCCGGTACGCCAGCCCTGTCGGGAAGTTTCCGCACGGCATCGTTCCATAATGCAAACCCGCTCGAGAAGCTTTCCAGCCTATCCCAGGAAGCAGCAGAAAAAGCAATCGACACCCCGAGGATCGCCACCCAGAAAACCCTCCCGGACAGCTTGTTGGTCAATGCCGGAACCAGCAGAAAAAGCAGAGGAATCCATAAGTAGGCCCGGTATAAAACAAAAGGCTCCTGAATCCGCACAGCGGAAAATTCGACCCCGAACGTCAGCCAGGGCGAAATGAGCGCAAAACCAGCAAGTGCCTTCCGGCCGCCTTTGGCAATCAAAACGGCTGCAGTAATGCCGTAAACCAGATAAGCCCCCACCCCCAGAAGATATTTTGGATTGGTCAAACGGTCGTCAAACGGCACTCTCATATCTATCGACATCCATGCCGGTAGCGGAAAAAACGTCAACAAAAGATATTTAAAATAAAGGCTGGCTTGCGTGGCGATACTGAGCAGCCACACGTTATGGACATCCGCCGCGCCTACATGCGTAGACAAAAAGTTCGCACTCTCCGGCTCATAGGCTTTGCCAACCACGCCTGTACTCTTAAACACGATCAAAACAAACACAGGCAAAAACAGAGCGAGCGGAAAAGCCAGCCGTACGACCATCTTTCGATCGAAGCGTCCTACCAGCGCAGACATCGACAGCGCCACGGCTGGGATCAAGACAGCGTGCTCCTTGCTGTGCGCACTCAGAAAATAGAAAAGTGCGGAAAGAACGAAATACGTTTTTTTGCGTGTAAGCAGGCCATCGAAATAGGCACTCAGCGATAACAGGCCGAACAGGGTCGCCATCAAAATGGTGCGCTCGATCAAGTAAGCCACAGCATAGACGGCCAGAGGATGAAGCAGAAAAAGCAAGGCCGCAGCCAGCGCGGCACGCTCATTGTTGACGTGGGGGACTACATGGCCGCTTATTCGTTTGACCAGCGAATAGAGCGTCAGGGAACTCGCCAGATGCAAACCGAGATTGATGAGCCGCTGGACCGGCAGGCTGTTTTTGTCGAACAGCAGTTCGACCCAGGCCGTCAAGAAGTGGGGCAGCCAGCGTCGCTCGAGACTGAAACCGGCTATGAATACATCCTGAAACTCGCCAAGCTTGAAGAAGGGTAGGTCGTCGAAAACCAGCGGATTGCCCAGGAACGGCAGATACAACGCAAGGGACGCCCCCCCGAGAACCAGCATCACTACAGTTCGACGATATGACCACACGCGAATATTCCCCGAAAGCAAAAGCCCCTCTGAAGAGGGGCTTTGCCAAGTTAGTATCTAGATTGCGCGGATCGCGCTAGCAAATTGTACTGACTCAATTACGGGCAACCAAAAATCTTGGTCATATTCGTGTCAGACGCACCGCTGCAGGTTACTTGCCATGCAATTGTGGTAGCGCCGGTCTGCGGTTCGAACGTGACCGTTCTGCCGTTCAAGCCACTAGTGATGTTTCTCAGGGTAATTACGATGCCGCCAGTTGCGGTCGGGTTAGCCGCAAAAGTAGCCTCAGTCGTGGCCGTAGGCCCGCCCGTCAGTCCTGCCGACGCCCAAGCGGTGGGAGCAACCCCATTTTCCTGGATGGACACTGCAATAGCAGTCTTCACGGACTCAACTGCCGCAAGCGCTTTGGACAGTTTTGCACGAGTCGTGTAGTCCTGATACTGCGGGATCGCCACAGCGGCCAGAATACCGATAATCGCCACGACGATCATCAGTTCGATCAGGGTAAAACCTTGTTGAACTTTACGCATTTGAAATTCTCCTTGAGTTGGGCAGGTTGAACACGTGTTTGCCGTGTCTGGCTCACTAACGTGCACCTGTCGTGCCAACTTTAGGACCGAGCCCCGAATTTTTTGGCCATCGCCCCGGGGCGCGCGCCAATGCTTGATTCCCGTCGGCGCTCAATTTCAGATTCAGGAGAAGTCCAGCGGTTTCCGCCGCGTCCAGGCGCCAAGGCCGCTGCCCTGGTTGGTCATGAGGTGACGCTTTTTGTCACTATCCGGCCTTCACCGACGCGAACGTCCGTAAAAAAAAGCCACGATCGAGCGTGGCTTTTCTGGATTCTGGTGGGTCGGGCGAGATTCGAACTCGCGACCAACGGATTAAAAGTCCGCTGCTCTACCGGCTGAGCTACCGACCCGTGGATTTGACTCAAGCCAGGTGGCAGAAGTCCTATCCGCGAAAGCGCGAAATTATAGCCGAAGCGCTGCGGGCTGGTAAAGAGCTGTGACGGTTTTTTGAAACATCTAGCTGCTTATCCCTCCGCACGCATCATCATGGCGTACTGCACCTTCATGGTGGTCGCGCTGCCGAGCACGATGGCAACAAAGGTGAGAATGGAACCCAGCGCCAGGGTGGAGAAGCCGGTGACACCCTGGCCGATGGTGCAGCCCATCGCCAGCACGCCGCCGAAGCCCATGAGGATCGCGCCGATCAGGTGGTTGACGAAGTCGCGCGCGGAGGCGAACCACTCGATACGGAAGCTGCGCGAAATCAGCGACCACAGCAGGGAACCGGCCAGGACGCCCGCCAGTGCCATGATGCCGACGGTGAGCAGGGTATGGTTGAAGCCGCTCGCCGCGTAGCCGAGGGATTGCCCCATGGGGTTGATGAACGTGAAGGATTGCGCGGCGAGCGGGCCGGCGGCGGCAGGCCTGACCGCATCGGCCGGCGCATACAGATCCCAGTCCTGCACGTAGGCTTGCAGCGAAAGAATGTCGCCGCTGGCGTCCACCTTGACGTTGCTGGTGACGTACCAAGCGGCGAGCACCGCCAGGCCGACGACGAGGCCGCCGAGGATGTTGTCGAAGCTGCCGCGGAAATCGGCCGACTTGAAAGCCCATGCGAGCAGCAGGACGCCGATGACGCCTCCCGCCACCATGCGGCCGGTGGCGACGCGGTCGCCGAAGAGCATCGCGCCGAGGTCCTGATTGGTGGAGAGCATGACCGCGGCCGGGTGGGTCCACGGATAGAACAGGGTGGAATACAGGGTCTTGTCGCTGTCCGGGAAGGGGTTGACCATGAAATAGGCGATCAGGCCGATGACCCCCAGCACCATGACCGACTTGAGGTTGCCACCGCCGATGCGGACCAGCGTCTTGTTGCCGCAACCGGAGGCGAGCGTCATGCCGATGCCGAAGAGGACACCGCCAACCACGTTCTCGAGCCAGACGAGATTGTTCTGGCGGTAGGGGGGGAAGGTACTGCCGACATTCACCAGGCCGGCCGCTTCCAGGGCCGTCACGCCCAGTACGCCGATCGCGATGGCCAGGACCCAGGCGCGCAGGCGTCCAGTGTCGCCCATGTTGACCCAATCGGAAACCGCACCCATGGTGCAGAAATTGGTCTTGTTGACCACTGCGCCCATGATCAGGGCGATCGCGAAGGTCGACCACAGCAAGAACGATTGCGCGCTGGCGAAATCTGGGTAGGTCATGAATCCATTTCTCCTTGAATAGTGTAGGAAGCGGGGTTGCCGCGACGGTTCGGATAAGTAGCCGAATCTTAATGCGTTCGCGCGAAAGACAGGCTGGATAATAAATACCAGTGAGGCAGCCCTCGGCAAGGCGGGGACTGGCCAGGAAAGGGGTTTGCCGGGGGCCGTCGGGTGTGCGTCTGGCGTTGGCCGCCAGCGTTTCGCCACTGTTTCATGTGGGCAGAAACAAATGGACGTCGCGCCCTGGCTACTCTATTTCACGCGTATAGCGCGTCGGATCGGGAATGCCTGCAGCAAGGAATCCCTCGCGCCGGAGGCGGCAGGCATCGCAGCGGCCGCAGGCCAGGCCTTCTGCATCGGCCTGGTAGCAGCTCACGGTCTGCGCATAATCCACGCCGAGTTCGATACCGCGCCGGATGATCTCTGCCTTCGACAGATGCTGCAGCGGCGCGTGAATGCGCAGCCGCGCCCCTTCGACGCCGGCCTTGGTCGCCAGGTTGGCCATCTGCTCGAACGCCGCGATGAATTCGGGGCGGCAGTCGGGATAGCCGGAATAGTCGACGGCGTTGACGCCGATGAAGATGTCGCGCGCACCGAGCACTTCGGCCCAGGCGAGCGCCAGCGCCAGCATCACGGTGTTGCGCGCTGGCACGTAGGTGACCGGAATGCCTTCGGTCGGGCTTTCGGGCACGGCGATGGCGTCGTCGGTCAGCGCCGAGCCGCCGAAGTCGCCGAGCCCGAGCCGGACCACCTTGTGCTCGACGGCACCGAGGCTCTGCGCCACGCGTGCGGCGGCG
>DATCTE010000272.1:0-3041 GCA_036568085.1 Thiobacillus sp. | reverse complement strand
GCTTGCTTGCGGGGTCGAACAGGCCTTCGGCTTCCAGCCTGGCCTTCAGCTTGAGAAAGGCTTCGTACAGTCGCCCGGCGCCGGCGCGGCGGATCGCTTCGGCGCCCAGCTGGAACTCGCCGCGCGCTTCGTACAGCGAGGGCAGGGCGCGGATCTCCACGTGGTCGCCGTTGGCCGGGGTGAAATCGGCAAACTGGTTGCGCCCGCGGAACATCACGCAGCGCACCTGCGCGTTGGCGTCCTTGAGGGAAAAGTACCAGTGGCCCGATGCGGCACGGGTGAAGTTGGACACTTCGCCCTCCACCCACAGCAGCGGCAGCTGCGACTCCAGCGCGCGCCGCGCCATGCGGTTCAGTTCGCTGACGGTGAGCACGGGCAGGGCGGGTGCGCTGCCGGGAAGGTCGTCCGGAAAATCCATGGCGTGCAGGATAACGGGTTCGACTCGGCACGGTTCATGCACAGTCATCAAACGCTCATAAAAAAAATCTGATAACCCTATTGACGGCCATTGTGTTTTTATAACTCGCTGATATTAAAGGAATAAGTGTATTGTCTACTTTTTGGGCCAAACCACTTTTTCCTTTGTGGACGGGCGTTTAGGGAGACCGTCAGGGAGTTCCTCACAGACTTATCCACACCATTTGTGGAGAACTCGAACGCGCCCCTAAAAAAGTCGCCCGCATAAATTGGTGCTTGCCGAAACCTGCACGTGGGCGCTACATTTCGCCTGTTGTTTTATCGTGGAGTGGTATCCAGTGCTTGCCATCATCGAGGCGGCCGGTTGGCCGATCTGGCTGTTGATTCTGGCGTCTGTCATCGCCGTGGCCATCATCATCGAACGTGCCTACAGCCTGCGTAGCCAGGAAGTGGCGCCTGCCGGACTGCTGCTGGAGACCATCAAGGTCTACCAGGAGCGTGGCGTGACGCAGGAACTGGTCACGCATCTGGCCGAGGGCTCGCCGCTCGGGCGGATCTTCGCCACTGCGCTGAAGAACGCCCATTACTCACGCGAAGTGATGAAGGAATCCATCGAGGAGTCCGGGCGCGCCGTCACCCACGAACTCGACCGCTTCCTGACCTCGCTCGGCACCGTCGCCAGCATGGCGCCGCTGCTCGGCCTGTTCGGCACGGTGATCGGCATGATCGAAATCTTCGGTTCGCAGACCGCCACCGGGACCAATCCCGGCCAGCTGGCGCACGGCATTTCGATCGCGCTCTACAACACCGCGTTCGGCCTGATCGTGGCGATCCCGGCGATGATTTTCTATCGTTTCTTCCGCGCCAAGGTGGAATCGCTGGTGGTCGACATGGAGCAGCAGGCGATCAAGCTGGTGGAAATCGTCCACGGCGAGCGGAAATAAGCCGACATGAATTTTCGCAAAGGACGCCGCGAGGACTATCCGGAAATCAACCTGATTCCGTTCATCGACATCCTGCTCGTCATCGTGATCTTCCTTGCGGTGACCACGACCTACGCGCGCTTCGCCGAACTCAAGATCAACCTGCCCACCAGCAGCGCCGCCCAGACCCCCAACCCGCCCAAGCAGATCGAAGTCGCCGTCTCCGAGGACGGTCGCTATGAGATCGACAGCACGGTGGTGGGCGATGCGTCGATCGACGGGCTGGCTGCCGCACTGAAGAAAGCAGCCGGCAGCGAGAACGAGCCCGTGGTGGTGATCAACGCCGATGCGCAAGCCACCCATCAATCCGTGGTGAACGTGATGGAAGCGGCGCGCCGCGAGGGGCTGACCCGCATTACCTTCGCCACCCAGACCAACCCCTAAGGGGGCGTTCCATGTTTTCCCTTCAGCATGTCTGGGCGCGCACCGGCGCGTTCACTCTGCTGCTCCTGCCCCTCGCCATGCTGTTCGCTGCCGTGTCCGGATTGCGCCGCCAGGCGTATCGGCGCGGCTGGCTGCGTGTCGAATCCGTCGGCGTGCCGGTGATCGTGGTCGGCAACATCACCGCCGGCGGCAGCGGCAAGACCCCGCTGGTGATCTGGCTGGTGAACTGGCTGCACAGCCAGGGCTATCGTCCCGGCGTGATCAGCCGCGGCTATGGCGGCCACGCGCGCGGTTGCGTCGAGGTGCAGACCGACAGTCCGCCGGCGCTGGTGGGCGACGAACCGGCGCTGATCCGGCTCAAGACAGCCGCTCCGGTGGTGGTCGGACGCGACCGGGTGGCGGCGGCGCGCACGCTGCGGGAACGCCACCCGGGCGTGGACGTGATCGTGTCCGACGACGGCCTGCAGCATTACCGCCTGCACCGCGACATCGAACTGGCCGTCATCGATGCGGCGACCGGGCTGGGCAACGGCTGGCCGCTGCCGGCGGGCCCGCTGCGCGAACCGCCAAGCCGGCTGCGCAGCGTGGATGCGGTCGTTCAGGTGGTGCGCGGCGCGGCCCAGCCGCGTACCTATGATTCGGCCCCTGCCTGGCGCGCCGATTACACCGCAGGGCAGGCCTGGCGGCTGCGTGTCCCGCAGGAAAGAATGGCGCTGCGCGACCTGCCGCCGCACGACTGGCTGGCCGCGACCGGCATCGGCCGGCCGCAGGGTTTCTTTGCCATGCTCGATGCGCACGGCCTGCGCTATCGTCCACGACCCTTCCCGGATCACCATGTTTTCCGACCAACGGACTTGCCCGCTGGCGGGGCGGTGCTGATGACCGAAAAAGACGCGGTAAAATGCCGTGAATTCGCAGGACCGGACTGGTGGGCGGTGGAGCTCGATGTCGCCCCGGAAGATGGGTTCGTTCGCTGGCTGGGCGCACGCCTCAAACAATAAGAACGCTTGCGCGCGTGGATCGAGGGAGGGATGTATGGGCATGAAAAGTTCTGACTGGAGCGATCGCCGTCATCCCTGTCAATGGGAAGCCGAAAGCGAAGACACCGGATTCTGGGTGCCTGATCGCTCCGAAATCGTCACCCAGTTTTTCACCCGCTATCTGTTCTTTTCGCTCGCGGTCATTTATTTCTCCACGCTGGAAAGCGTCCGTCCGGTGCTGTTCAGCATCGAGCAGCTGCTGATCGCGCTGGGCATT
>DATCTE010000271.1:0-3931 GCA_036568085.1 Thiobacillus sp. | reverse complement strand
GCTGGCGCAGGCTGCCCTGGCCCAGTTCGGAACCGGGTGGGCCTGGCTGGTGCTGGACGGCAACAAAATTGCCGTGACGAAAACCGCGAACGCCGACACCCCTCTCACCGCCGGCATGAAGCCCCTGCTGGCCGTCGACGTGTGGGAGCACGCGTATTACCTCGATTACCAGAACCGGCGCAAGGACTATGTGGCCGGCGTGATCGACACGCTCCTCGACTGGAATTTTGCAGCAGCCAATCTCGCTTGAGCCCCTTCCTTTCACTCCACAAGGAACCACGATGCACAATGCCGAAAGCATTACGCAAGACGGAGAAATCCCGATTTACGACGCGGTCAAATACCTGACCAAAGACGAGATCGAACAAACGGTGAGGAAAAATGCGGCCGCCCGGCACTTCGACCTGACCGACGAGCACATGAACGTGATCCATTCGCTGATCGAGCATTACAGACAGGACTGCAAGACGCGCGACTGCCTCGCCGCACACGAACACATGCGTTTTCTCGAGGAGGCCTATGAGTTCAAGGGCGGCGGCAAGTATCTGTACATGTTGTTCGATGCCGTGCCCGGCACGCGTGGCGTACTCATGCCCATTCATGAACTTGCCGGTCTGCCCGCCTTGAGGCTGGAAAAAGACGAGGGCTTCGGAACGGCATTCTGAACGGGGTTGCGCCCCGCTTCCGGCGCGCCGTTTCTTGAGCCGATTCCGTCTCCCGATGGTGCAGCGTGCGCCGATATGGCTGGTTGCGATGCTGGTCGTCGTCGCTGCCCTGTTCATGGGAGTGGCAGCCGTGCCCAACTGGAATTGGCTGCGCGGGCCGATTGCCCACGCGGTCGGCGTCAAGACCGGCCGCACCCTGCGGGTCGGGGGCGATCTCGACCTTGCATTCGGATGGGGGAAAGTGCATATCCGTGCGGCCGACGTGACGTTTTCGAACCCGCCGTGGGCCACGCGAAACAACATGATCGACGTCGAGAAGGTGGCGCTTGACGTCGCCCTGCTGCCGCTGTTCTGGCGCGAGATCGTCATTGACGACGTGCGTCTCCACCATGCCGGGCTTGCCTTCGAGACGAGCCTCGACGGCAGGAAAAACTGGCTCCTCGATCGCAATCAGCGGGACGAGAAGGCGCGTGCCGTCGTCCGGCATCTCGCGCTCAGCGATGGCCGTGTCGCGTACGACGATCCCGCGCGCGGCACCCGGCTGAACGCCCGGGTTGCGACGTCGCAACCCGGGCCGGGCAGGCCGGCCGGCGCGCTGACGTTCAGCGTCCAGGGGCACTACAGGGGGCAGGCCCTCGTCGCCCAGGGGACCGGCGACGGCGTGCTGGCGCTGCGCGACTCGAGAACACCCTACCACGTGGACGTGGCAGGGCAGATCGGGCCGACCCGCGTGCGCGCAGACGGCCTGATCACCAATCTGCTGAAGTTGTCCGCCGTCGATCTCCAGATCGCGCTGCGCGGAAGCAGCCTTGCGCAACTCTATCCGCTGCTGGGCGTGGTCTTCCCGGATACGCCGCCGTATGCCACCCGGGGGCGTCTGCTTCACAGCGCCCACCAGTGGCGGTACGAGAAATTTACCGGCCGGGTGGGCAAGAGCGATATCGCCGGCACCCTGCGCGTCGATACAGGAACTGCCCGTCCATACCTGGTGGCCGAGCTCAATTCCAAAAGCCTGAATTTCGCCGACCTGGGCCCGCTCGTCGGTACGCGGCAAGGCCAGCATGCGGCTGCGCCGTCCGCGCGGCCTGCACCCGGACGCGTCCTGCCAGACATGGCTTTCCGGACCGAGCGCTGGACGCGCATGGACGCGAACGTCACCCTCAATGCCGGGTCGATCGTCCGCCCCGAGGCGCTCCCTCTCAGCAGGCTGTCCACGCATCTGCAATTGCGCGACGGCTACCTGACGCTGGATCCGCTGCAGTTTGACGTGGCGGGCGGGACGCTGGCAGGTTCGGTCAGGCTGGACGGACGCCGGTCGCCGATCCGGGCGGCGGCGGCCCTCAACGCGCGCAAGCTCGAGCTGGCCCAACTGTTTCCCACGCTCGATCGCAGCAAGACGAGCCTCGGCGAATTCAATGGCACCCTCGATCTGAAAGGGCGGGGCGACAGCGTGGCGGCGATGCTGGGCAGTGCGGACGGCCAGGTGTCGATGCTGATCGACGGCGGCGAAATCAGCAAACTGATGATGGAAACCGTCAGCCTGCACGTGCTGGAAATGCTGCAACTAAAACTCGCCGGCGACGAGCCCGTCAGGATCCGCTGCGGGATCGCGGATTTCGGCGTGGCCAAGGGCGTCATGCAGCCCGACGCGCTGGTGCTCGATACCGATATCACACGGATCGACGGAACCGGCCGGATCGATCTCGGGCAGGAAGCGCTCGATCTCACCATTCGTCCGAAAACCAGAAAGCTCAGCCTGGTGGCATTGCGTACGCCCATTCACGTGCACGGCAGCTTCTCCCACCCGCAGGTGAGCCTGGATAAAGGCAGGCTGGCCATGCGGGGCCTGAGTTCGATTGCGCTGGGTGCCGTCAATCCTGCGCTGGCGCTTATTCCGCTGATCGACGCCGGCCCCGGTGCCGAGAGCGGGTGCAGGCGACTGATCGAGGAGGCAAATCTGCACGGTCGCGTATCGGTCAAATGATCTGCCCGGCTACGGGCAACATGCCAAGGGATCGGCATGGGATGCGCGCGTCGGCAAGCCGGTCCCGAATGGCGTATAACAAGTTTCTGCAATCGAGCGGAAAGGGGAGGGATGATGGACAAATCCAACGAGACGCCTGCTGGCGAAGCCAGCATCCCGGAGGTTCCCGAGCCCCGGATTCCTACCGAGGCCCATAGTGTTCCGCTGATCCTGCTGACCGTATTCGCGGTCGTTTTTATTCTCGACTGGGCCCAGACCGTCTTCATTCCCCTGGTCCTGGGTGTGATCATCAGCTATGCGCTTTCCCCCCTGGTCAATCAGTTGCATAAATGGCGCATGCCGCGCGCGATCGGCGCAGCGTTGCTGCTGCTGATGATCGTGGGCGGGATCGGTTCTCTGGCCTATTCGCTCCAGGACGAAGCTGCAAGCATGATCGAAACCCTGCCCGAGGCAGCCCAGAAGTTTCGCCATACCCTGCGCAGGGAATGGGGGATGTCCAAAGGGGCGATTGAAAATGTACAGAAAGCGGCCGATCAGATCGAGCATGCCGCAAACGAGACGGCTGCGGCGTCGGAGCCGACGCCACGCGGGGTGACCCGTGTCCAGATCGAACAGCCCAAACTCAATATGCGGGACTATCTGTGGAACGGCACGCGCGGCGCGCTGTCCTTCGTCAGCCTGGCCGTGATGGTATTGTTCCTGGCCTACTTCCTGATGGTTTCGGGCGATACGTTCCGGCGCAAGCTCGTCAAGCTCTCCGGCCCGACCCTCAGCAAGAAGAGAATCACCGTACAGATGCTGAACGAAATCAATATCCAGATTCAGAGGTATCTGCTGGTTCAGGTCCTCACCAGTGTTCTTGTCGGGATCACCAGCTGGCTCGCCTTTCTCTGGATCGGCCTGGACCACGCCGCCGTCTGGGGCCTTGCAGCCGCCGTCCTCAACCTCATCCCTTACCTGGGCGCGATCATCATCATCGGGGGCACGGCGCTGGTGGGGTTTCTTCAATTCGGGAGTGTCGCCATGGCCCTGACGGTCGCCGCGATTTCGCTCGTCATCCATACCCTGGAAGGAAATTTGCTGACGCCCTGGCTGACCGGCCGGGCCAGCCGCATGAATGCGGTGGTCGTTTTTGCCGGCGTGTTGTTCTGGGGATGGTTGTGGGGCGCGTGGGGGCTCTTGCTCGGCATGCCGATCATGATGGCCATCAAGTCGGTCTGCGATCGCGTCGAGGAGTTCAGGCCCGTCGGCGAATTCATGGGCGACTGACGGCCCGCCCCGG
>DATCTE010000270.1:0-2426 GCA_036568085.1 Thiobacillus sp. | reverse complement strand
GCCGCGATGGCCTACCAGCGTGACGGCACGCCGCTGATGATCTTCGCGGGCGAGGAATACGGCACCGGCTCCAGCCGCGACTGGGCGGCCAAGGGCACCACGCTGCTGGGCGTGAAGGCTGTCGTCGCCAAGAGCTTCGAGCGCATCCACCGCGCCAACCTCGCCGGCATGGGCGTGTTGCCCTGCCAGTTCAAGGATGGCGTCGACGCCGCCACGCTGAAGCTCGACGGCAGCGAAACCTTCGATCTCGAAGGCACCGAATCCGGCATCACGCCGCAGCAGGACGTGACGCTGGTCATCCACCGCGCCAACGGCAGCACGGAACGCGTCGCACTCAAGCTGCGCATCGACACGCCGATCGAGGTGGAGTACTACAACAAGGGCGGCATCCTGCCCTTCGTGCTCGAACAACTGGTGGGGTAAGCTCCGCGCCCGCAGGCCTCAGCCAGGACAGGGGGGCCGCCTGCGAAGCAGACTGGTCGAGTGAACACGCGTCACTGGGCCAGTTTTCCAGATTGGTTTTTTACTTCTGTCTGCGGCGAGAGGTTACGCCCAGCGCACCCAACGCACCCAGTGCCAGGAGCAAAGAACTGGGTTCAGGCACACCGTTCGCGGATCCCCGCCAAGTGAAATTGTCCGCATATACCGAACTTCCATTTATTGCGGGAGCGGTTGCGCCAAAAATCGCGTAGGCGATGTTCGAGCTCGCCAATGACAGGGCCTGCATTCCATTAAAGCTGGATGAAATCAGCAGTTCCGTATGCCCCAAAAGCGTATTGCTCAAGTCGTAGATATCAAGGAACAATGTGTCAGCGTCTGAACCGTAATCACCAAGGTCGACCTGCACGAAAGTTGCGCCGCCCGCGATATCAGCACGCAGGAAAGAACGCGGGGTGCTGTCCTCCAAAAGGCCGCTTGTGCCATTCGGAGTGGTCGAATTCGTGATCGTTCCACCAGTCACGGACGTGAAGGTGACGCCTTGTTCCGTATAGCTCGTGAATGATGCAGGCGCAGAGGAAAAATCGATTACATTCGCCTGTGCGGTCAGCGCCAAGCTCGACAGGGCAGCTGCCAGCAGCATCCCAGAAAAATTAACAGCCATTATTATTTCTCCCTTCAGATGTGTGAACGAGGATGGAGTTAAACCATGAACTTCTTGGTTCATGGGTCGAACCCACAACTTCGACACGCAGAAAAGCACTAACTGTGCCAATTCGGCAATGTGTCCAAGATATTGTGTATTAACAATGGGCTAAGGCCCGGTAAGCTTTTCAAGCCGCCGCGCCGGTAGCCACGTGTAAATTTTCCCGACACTGCGCACTTGGTCAGCGGGACCGAAAACATCCACTCGTGCCCGAGCGCCTGCCCCGTGTGTTTTAGCCCGCCAACTTCCGGTACAACGTCCGCTCACTGACCCCCAGGCGCGCGGCCAGCGATTTGCGGTCGCCGCCGTGGCGCGCCAGCGCCCATTGCAGGTAGCGCAACTCTGCCGTCTCCAGCGGAACGATGGCCTCCTCGTCCGGCATGCCCACCTGGGCTTCGCCGGCCAGTTCGGGCGACAGATGCTCCTCCAGCAGCGTATCGCCGTCGGCCATCAGCATCGCGCGCTCAAGGATATTGCGCAGTTCGCGGATATTGCCCGGGTAATCGTAGGCCTGCAGCCGTGCCCGCGCGGCCGCGCTGAGCGTGTAGGCGCGTCCGGGCGCCAGCCGGGTCAGCAGGGTTTCGGCCAGCAGGGCGATGTCCTCGCGCCGCTCGCGCAGGGCGGGCAAGTGGATCGGAAACACGCTCAGCCGGTAATACAGATCGCTGCGGAAGCTGCCGCGTTCGACCATGAGCTTGAGGTCGCGGTGGGTGGCGGCGATCAGGCGAAAATCGGCACGTAGCGTCTCCACCCCGCCGACCCGACGGAATGTTCCGGTTTCCAGCAGGCGCAGCAACTTGACCTGCAGGCTCAGGGGAATGTCGCCGACCTCGTCCAGAAACAGCGTGCCGCCCGACGCCGACTCGACCAGTCCGATCTTGCGCTGGCTGGCGCCGGTGAAGGCGCCTTTTTCATAGCCGAACAGTTCGCTCTCGAACAGGGTTTCGGTCAGCCCCGAGCACTCCACCACCACGAACGGGCCGTGCTCGCGCCCGCTCTGCTGGTGGATGGCCTGCGCGACCAGTTCCTTGCCGGTACCCGATTCGCCCAGCAACAGGGCGGCAGTCCCCGAAGGCGCCACCCGCCGGACCAGTTCCAGCATGCGATTGAAGGCAGGCGACTTGCCCACCATGCCGCTTACGGCGGGAAAACTGCTGGCCTCGCGCACGGTCAGCATGCGCTCGACGAAATACTCGATCTTGCCGGATGCGCCGATGATCGGCGTCAGTTCGACGTCGACATGCTCCTCGCCGCGCGGCGTGTGGTCCAGGTGCAGCACCCG
>DATCTE010000269.1:0-6945 GCA_036568085.1 Thiobacillus sp. | reverse complement strand
AGACATCGTGGACATCTCCCACCACCACCTGGAAGGCTTGTTCCAGTCGCAGGTCTG
Organism: Thiobacillus sp.; assembly: GCA_036568085.1. GTDB lineage: Bacteria > Pseudomonadota > Gammaproteobacteria > Burkholderiales > Thiobacillaceae > Thiobacillus. The sequence continues at coordinate 6,888 of DATCTE010000269.1, read as the reverse complement.
CATCCTGCTGCCTGATCTCCAGGACAAACTGCATTCGCCCGCCCCCTTGCCCGGACACAAGGATCTGCCGCTGGATCCGGCGATCGCCCAGTGGGTCTACGATCACCAGCAGCCGGCCGGGATGGGCACCCAGAGCCTGGCGGGCGCGCCCATGTATTACTTGCCGCTGAAGGCTCCGGTGCGCACGCGTGGGGTGCTGGCCCTGCTGCCCAGCCAGAAACGGCTCCTTTTCCAGCCCGAACAGGCCCGCCTGCTGGAGACCTTCGCCGCCCAGATCGCCCTGGCCCTGGAGCGGGTGCATTTCGTGGAAGTGGCGCAGGACGCCCTGGTGCGGATGGAGTCCGAACGGCTGCGCAACGGCCTGTTGTCCGCCCTGTCCCATGACCTGCGCACGCCGCTGACCGTGCTGGTGGGCCTGGCCGACTCCCTGCCCCTGGCCGGCCCGCCCTTGCCGGAAGCCCAGGCCGAGATCGCCCAGGCCATTCGCACCGAGTCCCTGCGGACCAGCACCCTGGTGAGCAACCTGCTGGACATGGCGCGCCTGCAGGAGGGCCACGTCCAGCTCAGGCGGGAATGGCAGCCCCTGGAGGAAGTGGTGGGCGCCTCGATGCAGACCCTGGCCGTCCCCCTGGCGCGGCACGAGGTGGTCGTCAACCTGCCGGCCGACCTGCCCTTGCTGGAGTTCGATAGCGTGCTGATGGAACGGGTGTTCTGCAATCTGCTGGAGAATGCCGCGAAATACACGCCGGCAGGCAGCCGTATCGAGATCGCTGCCCGCAACGAGGGGGACCGTGTCACGATCACCGTCGCCGACAACGGGCCGGGGCTGCCGCCCGGCCGCGAGGAAAGCCTGTTCGAGAAATTCACCCGTGGCCAGGACGAATCCTCAGTGGCGGGGGTCGGCCTCGGCCTCGCCATCGTGCGTGCCATCGTCCAGGCGCACAAGGGAACGGTCAAGGGGGAGAATCGCCCGGAAGGCGGTGCCCGTTTCGTCATTACGCTGCCAACCGGCCAGCCGCCCGTTGTCCCTCCGGATATCTGAAACTCTATGGAAGACCTGCGCGCCGCTTCGCCCACTGTGGTCGTCGTTGAAGACGAGCCCCAGATCCGCCGATTCGTGCGCACCGCGCTGGAGGCTGAGGGCTGCCACGTGGTGGAAGCAGGCGAAGGGGAACGGGGACTGGTTGAAGCCGGCACGCGCAAACCTGACCTGGTCATTCTGGACCTGGGCCTGCCGGACAGGGATGGTGTCGACGTGGTGCGGGACCTGCGCAACTGGTCCGCCGTCCCCATCCTCATCCTCTCCGCCCGCGTCGATGAGACCGACAAGGTGGCTGCCCTCGACGCCGGGGCGGACGACTACCTGACCAAGCCCTTCGGCGTGGCCGAACTGGTGGCGCGCGTGCGCGCGCTGCTGCGTCGTACGCGCATGGCCGGCAACGAAGGGCCGCTGGTCACATTCGGCGAGGTCACGGTGGACCTGGCCCGCCGTCAGGTCCACCGTGGCGGCTCAGAGGTCCACCTCACCCCCATCGAATACCGGCTGCTCGCCCTGCTCATCGCCAATGCCGGTCGGGTGCTCACCCACCGGCAGCTGCTGCGGGAAGTCTGGGGCCCCAGCCACGCCGAGGACACCCACTACCTCCGCGTCTACATGACGGGCCTTCGCCGCAAGCTGGAGGAGAACCCGGCCCTGCCTCGCCACATCCGCACCGAATCCGGAGTGGGCTACCGTCTCGTGGCCGACATGTGATTGGAATGTGTTTCCACTACTTACCATGGTCGCGCAGGACCGATCGACCCCTTTGAACCGAGAGGCGGACTGTGGCGGCAACTATCCTGACCGGCCGCTTCTGGCCGTTCTCAGTTATTTCAGCCCATCCCGGCTTAACGCGTGCCGTTAACCCACCAAAAACAGCTCCAGCAAATCATTCAAAAACCGCTGCCCCTGCAATGTCGGTTTGAGCCGAGTGGGGTCGGTTTCCAGCAGGCCTTGGGTGCGCGCCCTTTCGAGGGTGGCCGCGCACACGATCAGCGGCAGGCCGGTGCGTTCCTCGAACAGTGCAGCAGGTACGCCTTCGTTGAGACGCAAGGCATTCATCATGAATTCGAACGGCAGATCGTCGCGCGTGAGGGTGCGGGCGTCGGCGATATGCGCGCCCTGCTTCACCGCGTCCATGTATTGCTGCGGATGCTTGGTGCGCATCTGCCGCACGATGCGGTCGTGGAAGGACAGCTTGCTGTGCGCACCGGCGCCGATGCCGAGGTAATCACCGAACTGCCAATAGTTGAGGTTGTGGCGGCTGGCGTGACCAGGCTTTGCATACGCCGAGGTTTCGTAGTGCTGCATGCCGGCCTCCATCAAGCGCGCCTCGATGGCCAGTTGCATATCGGCGGCAAGGTCGTCGTCCGGCAGGTTGGGCGGCGCGGTGTGACCGAAGGGCGTATTGGGCTCGAGGGTGAGGTGGTAGGCCGACAGGTGCGGTGGCTGGAAGGTCAGGGCGGTGGAGAGGTCGGCCAGCGCCTCGGCCAGCGTCTGTCCCGGCAGGGCGAACATCAGGTCGAGGTTGAAGGTGTCGAAATGGGTGGCGGCAAGCTCGGCGGCGCGGCACGCCTCGAGGTCGTCATGGATGCGCCCGAGCGCCTTGAGGTGCCGCGGGTTGAAGCTCTGGATGCCCAGCGACACCCGCGTCACGCCCGCCTCGCGGAAGCCCTTGAATTTGGCGGCCTCCACCGTTCCGGGATTCGCTTCCAGCGTGACTTCCGCACCGGGCATCAACTGGGTCAGCGTGCGCACGCCCGTCAGGATGCGGTCGATGCCTTCCGCCGAAAACAGGCTGGGGGTACCGCCGCCAAAGAACACGGTGTGGATTTTGCGCCCCCAGATGTCGGGCAGCGCGCGTTCGAGGTCGAGCAGCAGCGCGTCGATGTACGCGGCTTCATGGATGCTCGGCGCGGCGTGCGAATTGAAGTCGCAGTATGGGCACTTCTTCACACACCACGGCAGGTGGATGTAGAGCGACAGCGGCGGCGGCACATTGAGGCCGCTGCCGGCGAAACGGATGACGGACTCAGCCAAGCCGTTTGAGTCGCTTCAATTTGTCCACCAGATCACGCAGCGCCTGGCCGCGATGGCTGACGGCGTTCTTGGTGTCCTCGTCGAGCTCGGCACCGGTTTTGCCGAACTCGGTATCGAGGAAATACGGGTCGTAGCCGAAGCCGTTTCTGCCACGCGGGGTATCGATGATCTCGCCGTACCAGCGGCCTTCGGCGATCACCGGCTCGGGATCGTCGGCGTGACGCACATAGACCATGACGCAGGTGTAGTGCGCGCGGCGGTTGGCCTCGCCTTTCAGCGCGGCGATGAGCTTTTCATTGTTGCGCTCATCCGATTTGGGCTCGCCGGCATAGCGCGCGGAATACACGCCGGGCGCGCCGCCGAGCGCCTCGACACAGATTCCGGAATCGTCGGCCAGCGCGGGCAGGCCGCTATGGGCGCTGGCGTGGCGCGCCTTGGCGAGGCAGTTCTCGACGAAGGTGACGTGCGGCTCGGGGCAGTCGGGCACGTTGAACGCGGACTGCGGCACCGCTTCGATTTCGAGCGGTGCGAGGATACGCGCGATTTCGCGCAGCTTGCCGGCATTGCCGGAAGCGATGACGAGTTTGCTCATGATTGCAGCGCCTTGTGTTGAGCCGTGGTGATCTGCTGGATGCCGGCGGTGGCCAGATCGAGCAGGGCTTCGAGGGTGGCGCGGGAAAACGGCGTGCCTTCGGCCGTGCCCTGCACTTCGACGATGCCGCCGCTACCCGTCATCACCACGTTCATGTCGGTGTCGCAGTCGGAGTCTTCGAGGTAATCGAGGTCGAGCACCGGCTGGCCCTGGTAGACGCCGACCGAGACGGCGGCGATGCTGTCGCTGAGCGGGGTTTCGGCCAGCTTGCCGTCAGCGAGCAGGCCGGCGATGGCGTCGGCCACCGCGACATAGGCGCCGCAGATGCTGGCGCAGCGGGTGCCGCCGTCGGCCTGCAGCACGTCGCAATCGATGTGCAGGGTGCGCTCGCCGAGTTTTTTCAGGTCAACCACCGCGCGCAGGCTGCGCCCGATCAGGCGCTGGATTTCCTGGGTGCGGCCGGACTGCTTGCCGCGGGCGGCCTCGCGGTCGCTGCGGGTATGGGTGGAACGCGGCAGCATGCCGTATTCGGCGGTGACCCAGCCTTCGCCGCTGCCTTTCTTGTGCGGGGGGATCTTGTCGAGCACGCTGGCGGTACACAGCACGCGCGTGTCGCCCATGGCGACGAGGACTGAGCCTTCGGCGTGCTTGGTGAACTTGCGGGTGAACGAAAGTGTGCGCAGCGCATCGGGCGCGCGGCCGCTGGGGCGAGTCGGATCTGACATGGCGGTTGGGTCAAAACGGAAAGCGCGATTTTACCGCGCCAAGCCTGCCGGGCGCGTTTTACCGCGCAGCCCCCATGATGACAGCCTATTTGGCCGAGATTTTCTGGATGGCCTGCTGGATTTCGGCGATGGCGCGCTCGATCTCGTCGTCCGACACGGCCGGCGCGCCGTGCACGGGGCGCAGCGCGTTGATCTGCGTGGTGACGCCGCCGTCCGGCAGCGCCAGGGTGGAGATGGAATCCTTGCTCGGCATGCGCGCCTCGCCCCAGGTCATGGCGATGAGGCTGAGGTTGTCGCCATGCTCGCCGCCGCGGAATTCGGCATGATCCATCAGGTGACGGACCGCGTCTTCCAGCGTGTACGCATGCAGCAGCGCTGACACTTCCGGGATGTTGATCATGCCCCAGATGCCGTCGGTGCACAGCAGCATGGTGTCGGCATCGTGCAGCGGGATCGGCGCGCTGCATTCCACCTGCGGCGTCATGTAGCCCCCCAGGCAATTGGACACCTTGTTGCGCTCCGGGTGGTGGCCCGCTTCTTCCTCGCTGATGATGCCGTCGCGCACCAGCTGGGCGACGGCCGTGTGGTCTTCGGTGCGGGCGATCAGGCTGCCGTCGCTGAACAGGTACAGGCGCGAATCGCCCACGTGCGCCCAGTAGGCCATGTTGTCCTGCACCACGGCGGCAACAATGGTGGTATGGGGAATTTCCAGCAGGTCCTGCTCGACTGCGTAATCGTTGATGGCAAAGTGCGCGCGCGTGATGGTATCGGCAAGAAACGCCATCGGGTCGTCAAGACGCGGCTTGGCCATCTTCTGGAACTGGTCGGTCAACGTCTGGACCGCGATCTGCGCCGCGATCTCGCCGTGCATGTGGCCGCCCATGCCGTCAGCCACCACCATCAACAGCGCCTCGCGGCTATAGGAATAGGCCACCCGATCCTGGTTGTTCTTGCGCCCGCCCTGACGCGACGCCTGGTAAATGGTGAATTTCATGGCGATACTTTAGAACAATTCGCGGTTCAGTGAGCGTTTGATGCTGGAAAGCAACGAAGAACGGGGCGGTGCCATGGCACTGCGATCCATCAGCACTTTCTGCAGGCTGAACACGCTTTGCGGGCGCTCCATGTAGTTGAGCTTGAGGCACTGGTCGACGGTTTCCAGCAACTGATCGGAATAGGTGCCGCGCCAGTTCACCGTCGCAGGAACCAGCTTGTCGTTGAGCAGTCGCGCATCGGCTGCCTGCGGCGGATAGCCGGCTAGGCAGGCATACAGGCTGGCGCCGACGCTGTAGATATCGGTCCACGGCCCCAGCCGCTCGCGGTTGTGGTACTGCTCGGGCGCGGCAAAACCGGGCGTATACATCGGCTGCAGCTTGCTTTCCTCCTGGGTAAGCGTCTGCCGCGCTGCGCCGAAGTCGATCAGCACCGGCGAGCCGTCCAGGCGGATATAAAGATTGGACGGCTTGATGTCGAGATGCAGCAATTTGTGCGTATGCACTTCGCGCAGGCCGTTCAGCAGCTGTGCAAACACGCGCCGAATGAAGCTTTCGCGGATGGTGCCGCGGTTGGCCTGGATGTGCTGCTGGAGCGTTTTTCCGCGCTCGAAGCGCATCACCATGTACACGGTGTCGTTGGCGCGGAAGAAGTTGATCACGCGCACGACATTCGGATGGTCGATGAGCGCCAGCGCACGGCCTTCCTCGAAAAAGCACTTCATGCCGTGGCGGAAGATGTTGTTGTTTTCGGTCGAGCTGGCCTGGACGATGACCGATCCTTCGGTGCGCAGCACCAGCGCACCCGGCAGATATTCCTTGATCGCCACCGACTGGTTGGCGTCGTCGCGCGCCAGATAAACCATGCTGAAGCCACCGCCGCCGATCTTGCGCACGATGGTGTATTCGTTCAGCCGATATCCGTTGGGAAGCGCCTGATTGGGTTGAGTCGCCATAGTCGAACGTCTATTATCTTTTCTGTTTCTAGCTGGCCTAGCCGGCAAAATCCACTGCCGGCTGCGTGCCGGCAACACTCTCAATAACCTGCCTGTACATCCTTCATGACCACCAGCATGACCGGGTTCGCCGCCCACAGCCTCAACCTAGACCATGCCAGCGTCAATATCGACCTGCGCAGCGTCAACCAGCGCTATCTCGAACTGCATTTCCGCCTGGCCGACGAGTTCCGCGCCCTGGAACCGCAGCTGCGCGAACTGATCCAGCAGCGCCTGGCGCGCGGCAAGGTGGAGTGCCGCATCAGCCTCGCCCTGCTCCCCGCCGCTTCGCTGGATAACGGTCTGAATCCGGACATTCTTGAGCGGCTGGCGCACTGGCAGGCGGACGTGCTGCAGCGCCTGCCGGACAGCGCACCGTTTTCCGTCAACGAGATCCTGCGCTGGCCCGGCGCGGTGCAAAGCGCCGCCCTGTCGCAGGAAGCGCTGAACGAGGTGGCACTGGGCGGGATGCGCGCCACGCTGGACGAACTGGTCGAAAGCCGCC
>DATCTE010000268.1:0-3182 GCA_036568085.1 Thiobacillus sp. | reverse complement strand
ACCAAAACCGACGCCGAATGGCGCGCCGAATTGAGCCCCGAGCAATATCGCATCCTGCGCGAGCACGGCACCGAACGGGCGTTCACCGGGCAATACTGGGACCATCACGAAAGCGGCGAGTATCGGTGTGCCGCCTGTGGCGAACCGCTGTTTTCGTCGGCCACCAAGTTCAACTCGGGCACCGGCTGGCCGAGCTTTTACCAGCCGCTGAATGCCGGCGCCGTAGCGGAAAAAACCGACACCAGCCACGGCATGGTGCGCGTCGAGGCCTTGTGCCGCCGTTGCGGTTCGCACCTGGGCCACGTCTTCCCCGACGGCCCGGCCCCCACCGGCATGCGCTACTGCATCAACTCGGCCTCGCTGAGCTTCCAGAAGACAAAACAGGATTGAGCCTTGCATATCTTTGACGCCCAGATTGCGGCGATCACCCCCGCTACGCCCAGCATCCACACCCTCCGCCTTGCCATCCCCGATGCCGGCTTCCGGTTTCTGCCGGGACAGTGGGTCGACCTCAGCATCGAGGTCGACGGCGTGTCGCACACATCCGGATATTCCATCACCACCTCTCCCATCCATCAGGGGGAGATCGAGCTGGCGATCAAGTCCAGCACGCGCCATCCGGTGGCACGCTGGGTGCACGAGCGCGCCCGGGTGGGCGACCGCGTGCGCGTGAGCCAGGGCCAGGGGCCGTTCGTCTATCTGCCCGAGATGAGCGACAACGTGGTGCTGATCGGCGGCGGGGTCGGTGTCACGCCGCTGCTGTCCATCTTCCGCCATGTGCGCGACGCCAGGCTGCCCACCCAGGTGCATCTGGTCTACAGCGTGTCGGACAGCCACGAAATCCTGTTCCGCGACGAACTCGAGGCGGCCGTCCGCGCACACGACAACCTGCACGTCAGTATCACCGTGACCCAGCCCGATTCCCACTGGCACGGCCTCACCGGACGCATCGACCCGGTCAAGCTGCATGCGCTCGAGGTGCCGGACGACACGCTGTATTACCTGTGCGGCCCCAAGGGCATGGTCGAGGACATGAGTACCCTGCTGCACGACCTGGGCGTGCCGATGAACCGCATCATTTTCGAAAAGTGGTGGTAGGTCGATTCGACCATTAAACAAATCCCGCAATCTGTATATGGTTGCTGTCCAATCATCCGAACGGAGAATCCTCATGCGCTTCATCCCCATGATTGCCGCCCTGATCTTCTGTACCCCTGCAGTGGCCGGCCCCAATGACGTCGTCCGCGCCTACCCGGCGCAGAAAGTCAACGCCGACACCTATGTCATCCACGGACCGCAAGGCGTACCTTCGGTCGCCAACCAGAGCTTCATGAACAATCCGGCCTGGGTCGTCACCCAGGATGGCGTCGTCGTGATCGACCCGGGCTCCAGCGTGCAGGTCGGCCGCATGGTGGTGGCCCAGATCCGCAAGACGACCGACAAACCGGTCACGCACATATTCGACACTCACGTCCACGGCGACCACTGGCTCGGCAACCAGGCGATCCTCGAAGCGTGGCCGAACGCCACGCTCATCGCCCATCCCGACATGATCAAGCAGGCGCATAACGGCGCCGATGCATTCTGGATCAAGCTGATGTCGGACATGACCGGCGGCTACACCGACGGCACCCGCGCGGTGATTCCCACCGTCGAGGCGGCCGATGGCCAGGAATTCAGGATCGGCGGCAAGACCTTCCGCATTCATTCGTCGACCGACGCGCACAGCAAGACCGACCTGATGATCGAGATGGTGGAAGACCGCATCCTGTTCACCGCGGACAACGTGCTGAGCCACCAGGTGATGAATATTCGCGACGGCACCTTCAAGGGCGTGATGAAAGCCACCGACCGGGCGCTTGCCCTCAATGCAAAACTCTACGTGCCTGGCCACGGCAAGACGGGCGACCGCAAATTTGTCGAAGACCAGAAAGCCTATTTCTCCACGCTGATGGCAGAAGTGCGGCGCATGTACGACGAAGGCAAGAGCGACTACGAGATGAAGCCCGTCATCGCCGAGAAGCTCAAGGCCTACAACGACTGGGCGGAGTGGGATACCAATCTTGGCCAGCAGATCAGTCTGGCGATTCTCGAAATCGAGCAGGAGTAAAGCCGGAACGCGACCACGCCATGCGTCTGCAAGGCGACGAATTCCTGGATCAATCCGGCAGCCGGGTGACGCTGGCCACGTGTCCCGACTGCCATTCGCCGTCGAGGCCGACCCATTCGACACGCTCGCCGAGCATGCGGACGATCCCGGGGCGGCGGTTGTTGCCGGTATCGGAAAACTCGAAGCGGTAATCGCGCTGGAATTGCAGCTGGCCGCTGCCGTTGCGCGCAAAACGGGTCCGGCTCAGGGCCACGCTCTCGTCCAGGAACTGCACGCCGGCCTCGCCGCAGGCGCGGCGGCCCACCGCGATGGCCTGTTCGCGCACCTGCATGCCGGCGTACCAGTACCAGCCGACCGCACCCAACAGCCCCAGCAGCAGCAGGTCCCAGCTCACTGCCCGGTTGAATCGGGTTTGACCGGACTGCGGAACAGCGCCGCCACCTGCTTCTTGGCCGTCGGCCGCGTCAGGGCGGGGGCGCTTTCCGGGCGCGACGCTTCGCTCGGCACATAGGGCGCGTCGAACAAGGCATCGCGCGCTGCAGCCGGCTTGCTGCGCGGGGCGCTGCGTTCACGTTCGCCCTGCCGGTCCGGCCGCGGCGCGCGCGGCTGGTAGGCCGGCACATCGGCCGCGCCGGGCTCGAAGCCGGGAACGATCACCGGTGCGAGGGTGCTGCCGATGAGTTTCTCGATGTCCTTGAGGTAGCGCGTTTCCGATTCGCTCACCAGCGAGATCGCCTCGCCCAGTGCGCCGGCGCGGCCGGTGCGGCCGATGCGGTGCACGTAGTCCTCGGCATTGTGCGGCAGATCGTAGTTGACGACGAAGGGCAGCGCTTCGATGTCGATGCCGCGCGCAGCGACGTCGGTGGCAACCAGCACGCGGATGGTGCCTGCCTTGAAGGCGTCGAGCGCCTTGATGCGCTCCTGCTGGGTCTTGTCGCCGTGGATGGCGTCGGCGTTCACCCCGGCCTTCTAGAGTTGCCGCGCCAGGCGGCGGCATTCGATCTTGGCGTTGACGAACACCAGCACCTGCGTCAGCCGCCCGCCGTCCGGCCCGCGCGTACGCAGCAACTCG
>DATCTE010000267.1:0-2291 GCA_036568085.1 Thiobacillus sp. | reverse complement strand
CCACCTCGACCGTGTTCCAGGAACTGGCGCAGGACATCGAAACCTATCTGCGCAACCAGATGCCGGTCTGGCGCAGCCAGTATGCCGGCGTCGAGTCGATGCAGGTGGCGGTGATGGGATGCGTGGTCAACGGCCCCGGCGAATCCAAGCACGCCAACATCGGCATCTCGCTGCCCGGCACCGGCGAAGTGCCGGTGGCGCCGGTGTACGTCGACGGCGAAAAGACCGTGACGCTGAAAGGCGAGCGGATCGCCGCCGATTTCCAGGCGATCGTCGAGGACTATGTGCGCAGCCATTACGGTGCTGAGTGACACGTGTTTCTGTTGATTAAATTATGAGCAATAACATTCAATCCGTGCGCGGCATGAACGACTGCCTGCCCGACGTCACCGATACCTGGCAGGGCTTCGAGGCGATCGTGCGCGACTGGCTGCGGCGCTATGGCTACCGCGAGATGCGCACGCCGATCCTCGAGCACACGGGGCTATTCAAGCGCGCCATTGGCGAAGTGACCGACATCGTCGAGAAGGAGATGTATACCTTCGTCGACGAGCTCAACGGCGAATCGCTGACGCTGCGTCCGGAAGGCACGGCGTCGTCGGTGCGCGCGGTGATCCAGCACAACCTGCTGTACGACGGCGGCAAGCGGCTGTGGTACACCGGCCCGATGTTCCGCCACGAGCGCCCGCAGAAGGGCCGCTACCGGCAGTTCCATCAGGTCGGCGTCGAGGCGCTTGGCTTTGCCGGGCCCGACGTCGACGCCGAGCTGATCGTGATGTGCGCCGACCTCTGGCGCGAGCTCGGCATCGCGCCGACGCTGCAGCTCAATACGCTGGGCGACCATGAATCGCGGCAGCGCCACCGGCAGAAGCTGATCGCGTACTACGAGGCGCACCAGGACGCGCTCGACGAGGACGCGAAGCGCCGCCTGCACAGCAATCCGCTGCGCATCCTCGACAGCAAGAACCCGGCGATGCAGGCGCTGAACGATGCCGCCCCCCGGCTGATGGACGAACTGGAAGAGGAGGCGCTGGCGCATTTCGACGCCGTGCAGGCGCTACTGCGCGCGAACGGCATCGCGTTCGAGATCAACCCGCGGCTGGTGCGTGGGCTGGACTACTACAATCGCACCGTGTTCGAATGGGTGACCGACCAGCTCGGCGCGCAGGGCACGGTGTGCGCCGGCGGACGCTACGATGGCCTGATCGAGCAGCTCGGCGGCAAGCCAGCGCCGGCTGCCGGCTTTGCGATGGGCATCGAGCGGCTGCTGGCACTGGTCGAGGCCGGTGGGCGCGCCATCGCGACGCCGGTTGCGGACGCTTACATCGTCCATGCCGGCGAGGCCGCGCAGGCCTATGCCTGGCAGGTTGCGTCCGCGCTGCGGCGCGCGGGGCTCGCAGCCGTGCTGCATTGCGGCGGCGGCAGCTTCAAGTCGCAGATGAAGAAAGCCGATGCCAGTCGCGCACGCTATGCGGTGATCATCGGTGACGACGAGGCCGCGGCGCAGCAGGTGACGCTGAAACCCCTGCGCGGCACCGGCGAGCAGACCCGCGTCGAGGTGACGCTGGCAATCGAATATCTGAAACAGGCAACAATTTAAAAAAGGCAAAGAGCGCAATGGCAACCTACGATCTTGACGAGCAGGAACGGCTGGATGAACTGAAAGCCTGGTGGAAACGCTGGGGCAACCTGGTGATGATGGGTCTGGCCGTGGTGATTGCGGCCGCGGCAGGCTGGCGCTACTGGCAGAATCACACGGTGACGCAAAACCTGGAAGCGGCCACCGTGTACGAAAAGCTCACCCAGTCGCTGGCGGCGAACGATACCAAGGGCGCACGCGAGGCAGGCGCGATGCTGATCGACCAGTACAAGGACACGGGGTATGCACCGCGTGCTGCGCTGCTGCTGGCCAAGCTCAACGTCGTGGGCAAGGATCTGAAAAGCGCACAGAGCCAGCTGGAATGGGCGGTGGCCAACAGCAAGGAACCGGCTGTCAAGGATCTGGCGCGGCTGCATCTGGCGGGCGTGCAGCTCGACCAGAAGCAATATGACGCTGCGCTGAAAACCCTGGCCGGCTCGCACAGCGATGCGTTCGCCTTCCGCTTCGAGGACCTGCGGGGCGACGTGCTGATGGCACAGGGCAAGCGGGCTGAAGCGCGTGCGGCGTACCAGGCGGCTTTCGGCAAGATGGAAGCGGACAATCCCTATCGCAACATCGTCGAACTGAAGCTCGATGCACTGGGAGGAGAAACCAAGTGAAGATGCGCTTGATTGTGGTAGGCCTGGCGCTG
>DATCTE010000266.1:0-2040 GCA_036568085.1 Thiobacillus sp. | reverse complement strand
CCCGCACAGGCGCCGAGGGTGAAGCGCCGTCCCTTGTGCTCGAAACGGAAGTCGCGGATGCGCTGCACCAGCTGGCGGCAGATCCGGTTCGCCTCGTCGGGCCGGGTATCGAACAGGATGAGCCCGAATTCGTCCCCGCCCAGGCGGCCCAGGTAGGCCTGGGCGGGCAGGGCGGCTTTCATGGTCTGGGCAATGTCCGCCAGCAGGGCATCGCCCACCGAATGGCCGCAGGTATCGTTCACCAGCTTGAACTGGTCGAGGTCGATGTAGCAGAACGCATGCTGCTGCCCCAAGTCGCGCGCGGTGTGCAGCGCGCGGGCCAGGCGGCCTTCCACCGCGCGGCGATTCGGCAGGGTGGTCAGCGTGTCGTGGAAGGCCATTTCGCGCAGGTTGTCGAGCAACACCTTCTTTTCGGTTTCGTCGCGCAGCACGTAGACGGCACCGAGGGCGCCATGTTCGTTCAGCGGCGCACAGCTGTAGCTGATGGCCAGGTGCTGGCCAAAGCGGGTGTGCAGCTGCGCCGATCCGGTCTGGCCATGCAATGCCGCAGCCGACGACAGGAAGCAGGCCGGCGCCTCTTCGTCGCCGCTCATCTGGTCCAGCCGCATCACGTCGCTCAGCGAGTTCAGCAGCGCATCCTCGAGCGCGAGGCCGAGCAGGCTTTCGGCAGCGGGGTTGAGGTAGGTCACCTGATTGTGCGCATTGGTCACGACGACAGCGTCGTTGATCGATTGCAGCGTGACTTGCCAGCGTTCCTTTTCGGTGCTGAGCGCCGCTTCGTCGAGTTTGCGTTGCGTGATGTCGAAACGGATCGACAGGTATTTAAGCGGCAGGCCGTCGTCGCCCTTGATCGGGATGATGGTCGAGGCAGTCCAGAACAGCCGGCCATCCTTGGCGCGGTTGCAGATTTCGCCGCGCCAGGTGCGGCCGCTGGTGATGGTTCCCCACAGGTTGGAGAAGAACGCGGGGTCGTGCATGCCCGAATTGACGATGCGGTGATTCTGTCCGATCAGCTCTTCGCGCGTGTAGCCGCTGATGATGCAGAACAGGTCGTTGGCGAAGGTGATGTTGCCGGCGAGATCCGATTCCGACACGCTGGCGGCGCTGTCGAGCGCCTTCTGCTGCTCGCCCAGGTCGGTGAGCAGGCGCTCCAGCGCCGCACTCATGAAGTTGAAGGCGCGCGCGGACTCCTGCAGTTCGGGGGGGCTGCCGGCGCGGATGGGGAGGCGCACGCTGTAATCCCCGGCCTCGATCCGGCGGGCGGTCGCGCTGAGGCGGATCAGGTCCTTCAGGTTGATCCGCAGCAAGGCGCGGGTGAGCCAGACGAGCAGGGCAATCGCAAGGCCGAGCAACAGGAACAGGCGGGTGCCGAGATGCCACAGAAAGTCTTCATACGCATGGGAAGAAGGCTGGATGCGCAGGCTGCCGTAGTAGCTGCCCTGGATGATCAGGTCCTGCTGCATGACGGGCAGCGCGAGGCGGGTCAGCCGGGCAAACCAGTCGGGGCGGTCCACGGCAGGCGGACGTGCCTGCTGGCGCAGGACGCGGCCGTCCGGTGCGGTGTACTCCACCTGCCGTAAATTGCCCTGGTCGAGCGGGATCCTCAACCGCGTCTGCACAGCCGCGTCATCGCCGCGGATGGCTGGTTCGGCCACGGCCTGCGACAGCGCCGCAAGCTGTGCGGTGGCCTGCACGTGCAATGCGGCGTCGGCATCCTGGCGGGCAATGTGCAGCGCCTGCTGGCCCGCCAGCGCGAACACCGCGATCAGCACGAACAGGGTCGCGCCCACGACGCGGCCCTGGGTGCTGAGTTGGGCCGGGCGCAGGGCGTGCGCAAGGCGGACGAGCGGGGGCGGGAGACGGGGGCGCATACGAAAGGAATCGGCGGCAGGCGCGTTTTCTGAAGTTGACGTAAAAACGTCTACTCAGACGGTGTGACCACTCACATTATGGGGCGCCGGCTCAGCTTTTCTTGCGTGCGCGGGGGTGCGCCTGATCGTACACCTTGGCGAGATGCTGCCAGTCGAGGTGGGTATAGAC
>DATCTE010000265.1:0-5766 GCA_036568085.1 Thiobacillus sp. | reverse complement strand
GATCCACAACAGGCCGACAGTCAGTCCCATCACTATTCGTTTCACTTGCATCCCCAGGTATCGAGTTGGTGCAGCAGCATGGCAGCCATGCGGCGGCTTTCGGCTATTTCAAAATCGGTCGGCGTTTCGCGCGCCCAGTAGCCTTCACGCAGATTCTCCAGAATCGCGTCGCCCACGGTCGCACCATGCCGTGCCAGATGATCCAGCAGGCCGGGCAGCCACGGTGTGGCAGCTGAGCGGCGCGGCTGCAGCACGCGCACGCGCAAACCGGAGAGGTCGCCCAGGTCAAGATAAGCCGGCTCGTCCAAAGGCTCCGCCGTCGTATAGAGATTTGGATGCATCAGTACCACGCAGAGCCGGCTCCGCCGTTCCGGCTCAAGCAAGGCAGCCGCCCGCAGCACCGGCACGGCCGCACGCGCCACGGCGAAAACCACCACCTGTTTGCCGCTCGCCTGCGCGGCACGCAGCCAGGCTGCCAAATCCTGCACCGGCAGCGCGTCCATGCTGCTCGGCACCTGGGGCAGAAAATAGGCATTGGCGGGATCGAGCGACCACACCTCCACGCCCTGTGCGGCCAGTTGCCGCGCTGCAGCCAGCTCCGGTTCGCTCCGTCCGCGCTCGGAGGCCACCCAGAGCAGCAGGCGCTGGCCTGCGGCGGGGAAGTCCTGATAATCCGGCATATCGGCGTGCGCAGCGAACGCACACAGCCACAGCCCCGACAGAAACATTCTGAAAAAACGCATACGATCACTCAAGCGGCCACAACCGCGCATCTTGCCGCAGTGCGCGCACCGTACAAGATGACGATAGGACTACTCGGCGCCCCCGGAAGAGGTCGCCTGCCAGTGGCCAGAGCGCCCGCCCTGCTTTTCCAGCAGCCGAATGTCGTCCATGCGCATGCCGCGATCGACCGCCTTGCACATGTCGTAGATGGTCAGCAGCGCGACGCTGACGCCGGTCAGCGCCTCCATTTCCACACCGGTCTTGCCGACGGTCTCGGCCGTCACCGTGCAGGCAATCCACGATCCGGCAGTGTCATGGCTGAACTCGACGCTCACCTTCGTCAGCGCAATCGGATGGCACAGCGGGATCAGTTCGGCGGTGCGCTTGGTCGCCTGGATCGCCGCGATGCGCGCGATGCCGAGCACGTCGCCCTTGGCTGCCTGCCCGCCCAGAATGCGCGCCAGGGTATCGGGTAACATGTGGATGCGGCCACTCGCCACGGCGACGCGACGGGTATCGGCCTTGCCCGCCACGTCGACCATGACGGCGCGGCCGCGCTCATCAAAGTGGGTGAACTCTTTCATATTCAGGAACCTAGTAGACAATCCGCGCATCCTAATCGAAATGCTGTCGCCCGCTGTCATACTCTTCTGCTAATGCTGCGCATCCTGCTCGCGTTCATCCTGGCCATCCAGCCGGTTCTTGCTGCCGATTTGCCCGACCTGGGCGAAGTGTCGCGACAGTATTTTTCCGACCAGGAGGAGCAGGCGCTGGGACGCACCATCATGCGCGACGTCTATACCGATCCGCGCTATCTGGACGACCCGGAAATCGAGACTTACCTCAACCAGCTCGGCTACAGGCTGGTCTCGGTCAGCGCGCTCAACCAGCGGACCTTCACGTTTTTCGTGCTCGACGACCCTACCATCAACGCCTTTGCCCTGCCGGGCGGCAACATAGGCGTCCACACCGGCCTG
The DNA here is from genome assembly GCA_036568085.1 of Thiobacillus sp. GTDB lineage: Bacteria > Pseudomonadota > Gammaproteobacteria > Burkholderiales > Thiobacillaceae > Thiobacillus. The sequence continues at coordinate 4,066 of DATCTE010000265.1, read as the reverse complement.
CTGCTCGCGGCGCAAAACGAATCCGAACTGGCGGGCGTGATCGCACACGAAATCTCCCACGTCACCCAGAATCACATGGCACGCATGGTCGCCGCACAAAGCCAGAGCTACTGGCCCACCATGGCTGCCCTGGCGCTGGCGCTGCTGGCATCGCGCTCCAATCCCAACGTGGCAAGTGCGGCCATCGCCTCCACCCAGGCCTACTCGATCCAGAACCAGCTCAGTTACAGCCGCAACTATGAGCGCGAAGCCGACCGACTGGGTTATGAGCTCATGACCCGCGCCGGCTTCGACCCACGCGCCATGAGCACATTTTTCGAACGCCTGCAGCGCGCCAACCGGTTTTACGACACCAGCGCGCCGGCCTATCTACGCACCCACCCACTCACCAGCGAACGCATCGCCGACATGGAAGCGCGCAGCGAATCGGCGCCGTATCGCCAGGTACCGGACAGCCTCGAGTTTCAACTGGTGCGCGCCCGCCTGCGCGCGCAGGAAAACACCCCGGACGACGCCGTGCTCGCCGCTCGCAACACCCTGAAGGAAAAACGTTATAGCAACGAGATCGCCGCCCGCTACGGCCTGGTCAGCGCCCTGCTGCGCGCGCGCCAGTTCAAGCAAGCCGAGGCCGAAGTGCAAAAGCTGCCCTCCGGCAGGAACAGCGATCCGATGATCCTGCAACTGGCCGCCCATACCGCGTTCACCGCCGGCAACCTGACGCTTGCCCTACAGCGCTACCAGTCAGCCAGCGAAGCCTACCCCGGCTACCGGCCCTTGCAATACGGCTATCTCAATGCCTTGCTGGCCGCAGGACGCAACCGCGATGCGCTGGCGCAGGTCGACAAGCAGCTGGCGCTCTATCCGACCGACCGCCGCCTGTGGCGGCTCGCAGCCCAGACCCACGCCCAGCTCGGACACCGCCTGCTGAGCCATAGCGCCCAGGCCGAGGCGGACGCATTGAGCGGTAATCTGGTCGCCGCCATCGAACAAATCAATCTCGGCCTCAAGGCGGGTGACGGCAGTTTTCAGGACATGTCATCTGCCGAAGCGCGGCGACGCGAGTGGGAGGAGGCCGAAAAATCGCAGCGCAAGAAATAACCGCGCGCGGCAAATCCCCCTATTTGGCGCCGCTGGTAGGAATTTACCCCGCAGGCAGGCCGTAAAAATGCCCACTTGGCCTTGCATGGCAAAAAGCAATTCCACTATGCTTCGTCTCATCCATCACTGGATAGCGTTCACTGCGCGGCACTTCCAAGCGGCAGACGCTTTCACCATCAAGTCAAAAACGAGGAGGATGACCATGCGAAAGTTGCATCAGCTAATCACGGCATGCGCTGTGGGCGCTATCACGCTGACGGGCAGTGCGTTCGCCGCCGACGCCGCCAATGAAATGACCGGCAAACAGCTTGCGTTCACCAATACCAAAGGCAACTGCCTGGCCTGCCATGCCATGCCGACCGTGCCCGACGCGGTATCCGCAGGCCTGATCGGCCCGCCCCTGATCGCCATGAGCGCACGCTATCCCGACAAGGCCAAGCTGCGCGCCCAAATCTGGGACGCGACCGTGGCCAATCCGTCCACCAGCATGATTCCGTTCGGCAGGAACGGGGTGTTGACGGAATCCGAAATCGATAAAGTGACCGACTTCATCTACGGTCTGTAATTACCCGTTGCATTGTTCAATCAGGAGATATGCCCAAATGAATGCACTTCGTAGAAACGTACTGAAAGGCGCCGCTGGCGCAGGCACCGTGGCCGTGGCCGTGGCCGCCGGCCTGCTGAAGCCCACTCAGGCCCTGGCGGACGTCCCGCGCAGCGCCTTTGAGGCCAAGAATGTCGGTGACGCCCTGAAAAACATGGGAGCAAACGCGCCCGTCGACTCCAAGGACATCACCATCAAGGCGCCGGACATCGCTGAAAACGGCGCCGTGGTGCCGGTGGAAGTGACCAGCGGCATCGCCGGCACCTCCGCCATCGCCATCCTGGCCGAAAAGAATGCCACCCCGCTGGTTGCAGATTTCAGCCTGATGGGCGGCGCCGAGGGCTATATTTCGACCCGCATCAAAATGGGTCAGACCTCGCTGGTTCGTGCCGTGGTGACTGCCGGTGGCAAATCCTACACGGCCGCCAAGGAAGTCAAGGTCACCATCGGCGGCTGTGGCGGTTAATCCCTCTGCCACCGAACTTGTCGAATTGAATACCCCGTTGGGGGCGTACATTTTTAGGAAAGGAAAGCCAAATGGCTGAACCGATGCGTATCCGAGCCACGATGGCCGGCGATGTTGCCGATGTCAAAGTGCTGATGAACCACCCGATGGAAACCGGCCTGCGTAAAGACGCCAAGACCGGCCAGCTGGTGCCGGCCCACTACATTACCGACGTGACCGCCACGGTCAACGGCGCGAAAGTGCTGGATGCCGGCCTCTCCGGCGGCATCTCGAAGAACCCCTACCTGGGATTCCGGGTCAAGGGACCGAAAAAAGGCGACAAGGTCGTCGTCAGTTGGGCCGACAACAAAGGCGACAAGAACAGCGCCGAAGCCATCATCGGCTGAGCCGGGTAACACACGAGCGGGGCGTCAAGCCCCGCTTCCGCTTCAATCAACAGGTTTCTGGAGGACGGCATGAAACAACAAATCATCATGAAACTGCTGACAGGGATGGCAGGCTTGGGCATCGCCCTGGGAGTCGCTACCGCGCACGCTTCGCCCGAGCAGGACAAGCAGGACCTCATCAAGTACTTCACATCCAAGTACCCCAACGTCAAGATCGACGACTATGTCTACGGCGCGCTGGCATTCGATCCTGACAGCAAGGCGCAATACGACGCCATCATGGAATTCCCGCCTTTCGACTCGCAGATCGATGCCGGCCGCAAGATGTGGGAAACCCCCTTCAAGAACGGCAAGACCTATGCCGATTGCCTGCCCAACGGCGGCAAGATGATCGCGGGCAACTACCCCATGTTCGACGAGGCCAAAGGCAAGGTCGTGACGCTGAACGACGTCGTCAACGACTGTCGCGTGGCGAATGGCGAAGCCCCCTTCAAGATCAGCGACCAGAAGACCATGGGCACCCTGAGCGCCTATATGCGGACCCTGTCGGATGGCATGATCATGAATATCAAGGTCCAGAGCCCCAAGGCCACGGCTGCGTATGAAGAAGGCAAGAAAACCTTCTTCCGTCGCACGGGCCAACTCAACTTTGCCTGCGCCACCTGCCACATTCAGAACGCCGGCAACCGCCTGCGCTCCGAACTGCTCTCGCCGATTGTCGGTCAGGCCGTCCACTGGCCGGTGTTCCGTGGCGGCGACAACCTGGTGTCGCTACAGAACCGCTATACGGGCTGCTTCAAGATGATCCGTGCCGTACCGCCCGCAGAGGACAGCACCGTCATGAACGACCTGGAGTATTTCCACTCCGCGATGTCGAACGGCATGCCGATGAAGGCCTCGGTGTTCCGCAAGTAAGCTGCATTCACGCATGAAAAAGCCCGGGCGACCGGGCTTTTTCATTTTGGCGCTTCCCTGAATATGAGCGGGAGCTACTATTTACGGGCGGCATTTGCAAACCGACAATACGAACCAGATCACCCTTCCATCCTTGAGGAAAATCCCATGCACATGAACCGTCGCGAGTTCCTGCAAATACTCGCTGTCGCCGCAGCGTCCGGCATGGCACTGGACAGCAAATCCGCCCTGGCGGGCAATGTACCGGCCAATTTCTACGACGTACCGCGCCACGGCAACGTCTCGCTCCTGCACTTCACCGACTGCCACGCCCAATTGCTGCCGATCTGGTTCCGCGAACCCAATGTGAACATTGGCGTCGGCAGCGCACTCGGCAAGGCGCCGCACCTGGTCGGCCAGAATCTGCTGAAGCGATACGGCATCAAGCCCGGCAGTGCCGAGGCTCACGCGTTCACCTATCTCGACTTCACCGAAGCGGCCAAGGTCTACGGCAAGGTCGGCGGCTTCGCCCACCTGAAAACCCTGGTCGACAAGATGCGCGCGCAACGCCCCGGCGCGCTGCTGCTCGACGGTGGCGACACGTGGCAGGGCTCGGCG
>DATCTE010000264.1:0-2729 GCA_036568085.1 Thiobacillus sp. | reverse complement strand
CCCCCGACGGGCACGCCAAGAATTTCAGCCTGTCCATCCGGCCGCGGGGTGCCTACCGCCTCACGCCGCTGTACGACGTGATGTCGGCCTGGCCACTGATCGGCGAGGGCGCCGGCCTGCTTTCGGAGCACAAGATCCGCCTCGCGATGGCGATCCGTTCGACCAACGCGCACTGGAAGATGAAGGAGATCCAGCGCCGGCACTGGCTGGCGCTAGGCAAGCGCCATGGCGTGCTGGAAGATGACGGGCGCGACATCGAGGCAATACTCGACGACCTGATCGACCGGACGCCCGGCGTGCTGGCCGAGATTGAAGCCGGCCTCCCGAAGGGCTTCCCCGACCCTGTCGCAGGCCCGGTGCTGCAAGGACTGGAGCGGGCGGCGAGGCAACTGGCTGGCGGCTGATGCCGCCCCGTGAGTTGCGGCCTTTACTCGACCGCCTGTGCCAGCAGGAACCTGACCACCCTCGCCGAATGAGCGTCAATCGAGCTTGAGGCGCCGAAGGGCTTCCTGCTCAAGCCCCCGCAGTCGCGGCCCGGAACCAACGAGGGCCATCCGCAATCCTTCGCCATCGTTGAACTTTCACGGCTTCCGAAGCCCCTCCAGGCGCGTCAGATCCTTTGGGACAGATCAGGGATAAAACCCGATCCCGCTCCCGGGCCAAGTTGAGTAAAGGCCCTCTTCCCTCCGCCGAAGCGCCGATGAATCAGCCTGCCGTGCCAGCCTTGTTCGCCGCCACTGCACTGGCCGAGATCATTGGTTGCTGGCCTGACACTGATTGGGCCTGAATGGATTGGCGGAGGGCGCCAGCAGCCAACTTGTCAGGACATTGTCCGGACACTATGATGCGCCCATCAGGCCTCCCGAGGTGCGCACCATGACTGCCGCCAATCCATCCAAATCCGAACGCATCGATGTCCGCGCCACGGCGCCGGTCAAGCAGCTGCTGCAAGAAGCGGCACGTGCGTGCCACAAGAACGTCAGCGAATTCTTGCTCGATGCAGGGGTGAAAGCCGCGTCGCAAACGCTGGCGGATCGCCGCCGGTTCATCCTCGACGAAACTCAGTGGCAGGCCTTCCAGGAAGCCCTGGATCGCCCAGTCCAGGACAAGCCGCGTTTGCGCAAGCTCCTGCGTGAACCCGGGGCGCTGGATTGAGTGGCGGTTATTCGCAAGTCCGCAAGCTTGTCGCCACCGACCGCACCGAAGGTTTCGACTGCGGCAGGGAGCCGCTGAACCAGTTCCTCCAGCGATTCGCCCTGGTGAACCAGAAAGCGAACAGCGCGCAGACCTACGTCTGCTGCCTTGGGAAGGATGTGGTCGGCTACTACAGCCTTGCGGTCGGTAGCGTCGAGCCTGATGCGGCAAGCACGCGCGTCACCAAGGGCCTCGCCCGACATCCCGTGCCGGCGATGCTCCTTGCCCGGCTCGCGGTGGCGACGGCGCACCAACGCCAGGGACTGGGGCAGGCGCTACTGAAGGATGCCCTGCTTCGCACAGCGCAGGCAGCAGACATCGCAGGCATCCGATGCCTGCTGGTGCACGCAAAAGATGATGCCGCGCGGAAGTGGTACGAGGACTGGGATTTCGAACCCAGCCCCAGCGACCCGTATCACCTGTTCCTGCTGATGAAGGACCTGAAAGCAACTGTGGACAAGTGATTTGCGGCCGTGCCGGGTCTGCCACGAGGGCGGCTGGTGCGAGGCCTGGACCTGGCACCGCAAGCATGGTTTCGTGCGGTTCAAAGCTCGTTGCTGCCGGAGATGCCTCGGCAGTTCAGGGCTATTTCCTCCGTGGAATGGCGTACGAGCATTGGGATGCCGGACCAGAAAATCGGCGGCGAATGGCCGTTGGCGACTACCGAAGCGCCGCCATACTTGCTCCACACGCCAACGCCTTCCAGAACCTGGCGCGGGCGCTCATGAAGCTGGGCCCCGAACACTACGATGAAGCGCATCGCTTCCTGCTGGAAGCATGGGGCTTCAAGAAGACTCCCGAGCTGATGCTCGGCTTTGGAGAATACTTTCTCACCAAGCCTGTACCGGACCCGGAGCGGACGCTGGACTACTACAGGCGCGCAGCAATGCACGGCAGGTTTCGCGGCTTCATCGTTGCCGCACGAATCTGCAGGGACGCCGGCAAGCCTGTGCAAGGTGCGCTATGGGACACGGCACGAATCTTGTTGTCGCCGATAATCTGGCTGACGCAAGGTCGTCGCGCGATGTTCGAGTTCTGAAGCCCGCAAACGCGAAGCTCAGGGAGCGGAAACCGGGACTTCCACGGTATACCCGTCCTGCTCCAGCACCCGCAGGTAGCTGCGATTTCCGACGACGCGGGACAGGGGCAAGACCGCGAAGCTTTCGGAATATTCGGCCAGCGCGGCCCTGGCTTCGGCGAGCCAGGCCGCTTCGACACGTGCCGGCAGGTCGTCCAGGCCCCGGTCGCGCGCCAGGCCGGTCTGCAGCAGCGCATCCAGGCAGGCCTGGCTGTTGTCCGTGTACGGCAGGTCGAGCAGCATGCCGACCTCGCCCAATGCCCACGCGTTCGCGCGCGTCGCCAGGGTGCCGAGGTCGTGCTCCACCTGGTCGAGGGTCAGCCGGAAGCACTCGAGGTCTTCCACCTGGCTGCGGCTGAATTCCTTGAGCGCCGCCCGGGCGTTGGGGAACGGCAGCGTCACCGTCGGCTCCCGGACCGGCACGTCGCTGCGCCGTGCCGCGCGCTTCACTTCCCGT
>DATCTE010000263.1:0-4067 GCA_036568085.1 Thiobacillus sp. | reverse complement strand
AGAGGGTGCGCCCGGAAGCGTCGGTGATGGTGCCGGAAATCATCACCGGCAGCCGCAACTGGTGGGCATCGAAGTACTCCTCGATGGCGAACAGTGCGGCCTTGGCGTTCAGCGTGTCGAAAATCGTCTCGACCATCAGGATGTCGACGCCGCCTTTTACCAGGCCGTCGATCGCCTCCAGATAGGCCGCGCGCAGCTGGTCGAAGGTGACGTTGCGAAAGCCGGGGTCGTTGACGTCCGGCGAGATGGTTGCGGTGCGCGAGGTCGGGCCGAGTACGCCGGCGACGAAGCGCGGCTTATCCGGATTCTGCGCGGTCGCCTCGTCGGCGGCTTCGCGCGCCAGCCGGGCGGCGGTGAAATTGAGTTCCGGCACCAGATGTTCCATGTGGTAGTCCGCCATGGAAATCGAGGTGGCGTTGAAGCTGTTGGTCTCCAGGATGTCGGCGCCCGCGGCCAGATACTTGGCGTGGATCTCCTTGATGATGTGCGGCTGCGTCAGGGAGAGCAGATCGTTGTTGCCCTTGAGATCGTGCGCAAAATCGGCAAAGCGCGTGCCGCGATAGTCGGCTTCGCCGAGCTTGTAGGACTGGATCATCGTCCCCATCGCGCCGTCGAGGACCAGGATGCGCTGGGCGAGCAGGGAACGGATCAGGTCGGTGCGGTTGGACATGAGGCAGGTGGATGCAGGCAAACCCGAATGTTATCACCGCCTGACAAGGAGTTCGTTGCGGCTGTTGACATGTCGACAGCCCTATCCGGTTTGCCACAGGGCATGAACCGGCATCCCGCCTGGGTGGGCATGAAAAGCGCCAGCGGGACTGGTCTGATAATTGCTGAGGTCTCGCTACACAAAACCCAGGCACACGAAACCGCGAGCATTTGGATGACCACACAAAAGCCATTGAATCGAATCCTGTTGATCCTTTTGCTGGGTGCGCTGTTTCCCTATGCGGTGCTTGCTGCCGACCGTGCGGAAAAAGCCTCGGACTATTATGAAGATGCGCTGGTGCGCATGGACCGCAAGGACACCAAGGGCGCCATCGTCCAGTTGAAGAATGCCCTGCAGCAGGACAGCAAAATGCTGCCGGCCCTCGTCCTGCTGGGCAAGGCCTACCTCGATAGCGGCGCACCGCTGGGTGCTGAACGTGTGCTGGCGGACGCAGAGCGGCTGGGTGCGGATCGCTCGCAGATCATCGCCATGCAGGTCGAGGTCTACAACCTGTTGGGCAGAAATCAGGATTTGCTGGAGCGGTTTTCACCGGATGGACTCCCGCCCGATGTGAAATACAAGGTGCTGGTCACCCGTGCCTACGCGCAAATCGATCTAGGCCAGACGCCCGCAGCGGTCCAGTCGCTGGAGCAGGCCCGGCAGATCGCCCCCAATAATCCGGCCGCGCTGGTTGCCCAGTCGATGGCCTATTTGCGCAGCGGCAATTTTTCGGATGCCGCAGCCATGGCGCAACGGGCGATCACAAAAAGTCCGGCCGACCCCTCCGGCTGGAATATGAAGGGCTCGATTGCCCATGCCCAGGGCAATGTCCAGGATGCACTGGCAGGCTATGGCAAGGCATTGGCATTGAAGCCCGATTATCTCGATGCGCTGATTGCACGGGCTTCCCTGCTGCTAGACCTCAACCGGAACGAGGAGGCCGCCCGGGATGTGGCGGTGCTGAAGAAGAAATTCCCCAGCGATCCACGTAGCGCCTACCTGCAGGCGCTCCTGGCCGGCCGGCAGGGGAAGGATGCGGACGCCCGCAATGCGCTCGTTGCAGCGGCGAGCGCACTCGATGCCCTGCCTTTCGAGGCCGTGCAGATGCGTCCCCAACTGGTGCTGCTGGGCGGCATTGCGCATTACAGCCTCGGCGAGAATGAAAAGGCCAAAACGTATCTGGGTAGCTATCTCCACAAATACCCCCAGCACCTGGGGGCACGCAAGATCATGGCTGCCATCCTGATGAGCGAGCAGGATTACGCCAAGACGATTGCGCTGCTGGAAGGCCCGACCCGGGCGCAGCCCAATGATCCCCAGGCGCTGTCCATGCTGGCAACGTCGTATATGGCACTGGGCCAGCACTCCAGGGCGGTTTCCCTGCTTGAGCAGGCTTCCGCGATGAGCGGCGGCAGCGCCCCGGATATCACGGCGAATTTTGGCTTGAGCCTGATTGGTACCGGGCAGGAAGCGCAGGGGATGGCGCAGTTGCAAAAGTCCTATGCGAAGACCCCGGGCCGTGCCCACTCAGGCGTCCCGCTGGCCATCATGTATCTCAAGCAGAGCCAGACCAAGCCGGCAATACAGATTTTGCAGGCCGTGACCCGGAACGAACCGCAGAATCTGACCGCGCTGAATCTGCTGGCCGTTGCGCGAGGCCTGGCAAAAGACCGGACGGGCGCGCGCAAAACCTACGAACTGGTGTTGCAAAAAAATCCGGGCTTTACCCCGGCAACACTCAATCTGGCGCGTCTGGACCGGTATGAAGGCAAGCCGGAAGACGCGCGCCGGCGCTTGCTGGCCCTTCTCAAGGACCAACCGAAAAACCTGGATGCGTTGGTCGAGCTGGCACAACTGGAGCTTGCCGCCGGCCGCACGCAGGAGGCCGTGCGCTGGCTTGAGAAGGCGCGGTCATTCAATCCGCAAAGCCTTCGGCCCAGCCTCATGCTGGTCGAGCTGTATCTGGGCACGGGGGATGCGCAGAAAGCGCTGGACATCGCCAAGACAGCGCAGGCGAGCAATCGGGATAATTTACAGGCGCTGGCGGCGTTGGGCCGGAGCTACCTGGCAATCGGAAATCGTGGCCTGGCCGCCGAGAATTTCAGGCAGATTACCCAGTTGGCCGGCTTTGATGCCGACTGGCAGCAGCGCGCGGCCGAATTTCAAATCAGCGCAGGTGACTACGAGGCGGCGCGTTATTCGCTGGACAAGGCCTTGCTGAGCAAGCCGGGTTACTTCCCGGCCTTGTTGAGCAAGGCCGGCCTTGAAAAACGCTCCGGCAATCTGGATGCGGCAGAAAAACAGGCCCGTGCCCTGGCTGCCCAGTACCCCCGTGAGGCGGCCGTACCACAGCTGCTCGGCGACATTGCCATGCAACGCCAGCGTTATGGGGAGGCCATTTCTGCATACGGCAGCGCCTACAACCTCGAGAAAAACGCGGCCCACGCGATCGGTTTGTATAACGCCTATAGCCGGTCGGGAAACAACGCCAAGGCATTGGCATTCATCCAGTCCTGGGTCGGCAGCAATCCCTCTGATCCCGCCGCCCGCCGTGTCCTGGCGGGAGCCTACATACAGGCGGGGCAGCTGGATCTGGCGCAGCAGCATTATGAAGCGCTGAGCAAACTGTTACCCAATGACGCCGGCATCCATAACGATCTGGCCTACGTCATGCTCAAGCGGCGACAACCGGGTGCGCTGGCGATGGCGCAAAGAGCCTACCAACTGGCGCCGAGCGACGCCAATGTGATCGATACGCTGGGATGGGCGCTGGTGGAGGCGGGACAGGTGGAAAAAGGCTTGCGCTATCTGCGTGAAGCCCAGGTGCGGTCTCCCGAAAATCCCGAAATTCGCGGCCATCTGGCTGAAGCGCTCAGGCGCAAGGGGACGACCGGAAGATGACGGCCTGGGCGTGTTCGGGGCGGGGAGAGTCGGTTTTCTTTACACCCCGGCCGCCTGGGCATCGGACGACCTGTGGGATGCCTGTTTATCTTATTGAAATATTGGAATAAAAATTTTTGGGTACGTGTATTGCTTTATTTGTGACGTGTATTCCTCTGGATAAATAAGGACAAAGAAAATGACTGGAAAACTCTGGCACCTAACAAGGGCGGTTGGCGTTCTGGCGATCGGGCTGGGAATGATGGATGCTGCGCACGCCACGTATTCTTCAAACCAGGGGACGAACTGCGGCGGGGGCGGCACGACCAACTCCAATTGCGACACCTGGACTTTCAATAATACGAAAATCAATACCCAGGGCGGAATCACGGCCACAGCTTCTGGGTGGGCCAATACGGTCGGCTCGGCCAATGTCCTGCTGGATACGGCCTACATTACCCTGAACGGCAGCAGCGGG
>DATCTE010000262.1:0-2704 GCA_036568085.1 Thiobacillus sp. | reverse complement strand
CCAGTCCGGCAAGGATGCCGACGAAGATCTTGCCGCTGGTGCCGCCGGCGCGCGGACCCTGGATGGCGAAAGGCATCGCGATCAGCATCATGATCGGGATGACGAAGGGGCTGATGAACTTCGACCACAGGGCAAGCTCGTAACGCGTGGCTTTCTGGCCATTTTCCTTGAGATGCGCGACGTAGCGCCACAGGGTCCGCGCCGACATTTGTTCCGGCGCGACCAGCAGCACGCTGAGGATGTCGGGGGTGAGCACCGACTGCCAGTCCTGGTGTGCCTGTCGGGTCGCACGAATGCCGTCCGCGTCGAACCGGGTTTCCACGACCTGCTGCAGATCCCAGGTCGAGCCGCCGCGCCAATGCGCCTCTTTGGCCGCCCGGATCCAGCCGAGGCGGCCGTCGGCGTCGAAACCGTAAATCTCGATATCGCGCAGGGTGTTGTCGGGCATCACTTCGCGCACATTGATGAACGCGCTCCGATCCTTGACCCACAGGCCGGAACGGAACTGTTGCGCCACCACCGAATGGGTGGCCAGTAATTTGTAGCGTTGCGCGGCCTGCTCCGACCATGGCGCGACGTATTCGCCGATAACCAGCACCAGCAGCGACAGCAGCACGCCGATCACGCTGAAATAGCCGGCCACGCGCCAGTTCGACAGCCCTGACACGCGCATCACCGCATATTCGGAATTGCCCACCAGGCGCGACAATGCGAACAGCGTCCCGATCAGCGCGGCCACCGGCAGGATCTCGTACAGATGTCCGGGAATGTTGAGCATCACCACCACGGCAGCCTGGCCGAGGCCGTAATGGTTGCGACCCAGGCTGCCAAGTTCCTGGATCACGTCAAAAAATGCAAACAGCACCAGCAGCGCCAACAGCACGAAGCCCGACGCAACCAGCACCTGTCCGCTCAGATAGCGTGCAAACAGTCTCATGCACGTTTCCCGCGCGGCGCAAATTGACGGGTCCGCAGATAGAACAGTGCGGCCAGGGCGCACAGCATCACCAGATGGGACGCCACCATCCCGACCCAGGGATTGAGCGTTCCCTGCGCCACCCAGGCCTGCGACAGCGACAGCAGGTTGTTGTACACGAAGTACAGCAGCAGCGCGATCATCAGCCCGTATGAGCGGCGGGCCCGCGTGTTGACGAAACTGAGTGGAATGGCCATGACGGCGAGAATGAGTGCGGAAAAAGGCACACCCACCCGCCACAGCAATTCGGCCCGTGACGGCGGCGAGGAATCGGCCAGCAGTTCCTTCAACGGCGCTTGGCGGATACCGGTTTCCTTGCCGCCCACGGGGACCGGATCGAGGCGCATCCAGTAACGCTCGAACTGCACGATGCGGTAATCGAGCTGACCGGGCGTGCCTTCATACCGGCGCCCCTCCTTGAACACCAGATAACGCGAACCGTCAGGCATCTCGATGTGATTGCCCTCGCGCGCCACCACCAGGCCGAGCTGGCCGTCGATGCGCGACTGCATGAAGACGTTTCGCACAATGCCGGTCAGCGGGTTCAGCGACTCCACATAGTAGACGCGCTGACCTCCGCTGGCTTCGGCGAACATGCCGGGGGCGATCAGCGAACTTTCGCTGCGGCTGCGCAGGTCCTGGCGATATTCTATTTTTTTGGTCTGCGCCCAGGGATTGAGCGTCAGCGTGATCAGCAGGATGACCAGCGAAAACGGCACGGCGAACGCCAGCACCGGCCGTATCCATTGTGTGAGCGACAGGCCGGCATTGAACCAGATCACCATTTCGCTGTCTCGCCACATGCGCGACAAGGGCAGCAGCACGCCGGCAAACAGCGCAATCGTCATCAACACCGGCAGAAAAAACAGCAGCGAGAAGCCGAGAAATGAAAAAACCGCCTCGTTGGCGAGTTCACCGCGCGCCACGTCACCGAGCAGACGGATGAACAGCACCACCAGTGCGATCGCGACAAGCACCGTCAGCACGGCGCCGGTAGTGAGCGTCATCTCGCGGGTCAGCGCGCGGCGATAGAGCATGGGACAATCCGTGTAGCGTTCGTGATACGAACGGGCTTTTGACATTCCGTCACGCCTGCGCCAATAATCGCCCGACCGGCAAATTGTATTTTTTTGAGCACAGACATGGAAAACAAGGAAATCGAACTCGAATTTAGCATAAAAAGCGGCGCCCCCGAAAAGCAGCGCACCGCCTGCGTGGTCGTCGGCGTGTTCGAAAGCCGCAAGCTGTCGGGCCCGGCCGTCGACATCGACCGCGCCAGCGACGGTTATCTGTCGGACATCCTGCGCGGCGGCGACATGGAAGGCAAGACCGGCAGCACGCTGCTGCTGCACAAGGTTCCCAACATCCTGGCCGACCGTGTCCTGCTGGTCGGCCTCGGGAAGGAGCGCGACTTCCACGAAAAGGGCTACCGCGACGCCATCGCCTGTGCCGTGAAAACCCTGCGCGACACCGGCTCGATGGAGGCGGTCATCACGCTTTCCGAAATCCCGGTGAAAAGACGCGATGTCACCTGGAACGTTGAACAGGCGGTGATCAGCGCCCACGATGCGCTGTACCGCTTCGAACGCATGAAGAGCAAATCCAGCGAGGCACGCCGCCCCCTCAAGCGCGTGATCTTCGCCGTGTCGCGGCGCGGCGAACTGAAATACGGCGAGACCGGTCTGGCGCGCGGGCTGGCCATCGCCCACGGCATCGGCCTGGCCAAGG
>DATCTE010000261.1:0-11351 GCA_036568085.1 Thiobacillus sp. | reverse complement strand
TGTCAGCAACGACCTGATCGAGCTGCGCAACCTGGTGCAAAGCGCCGACCTCATCATCCGCTCGGCCCAGTTGCGGCAGGAAAGCCGCGGCCTGCATTTCAGCCGCGACTACCCCGAAACCCTGCCGATCGCCGGAAATACCGTGCTCAACCCGCGTCCGGGAACGATGTGTCCGAGCGTGTGCGGCGTCCCCAGCGAAGCGACACCCTGAGACGGCGCAACGTATCGGCATCCGCACTGTCGGGCAGCAGCGTCAGGGCACGTACCTGACGGTCTGCCGTGCGGTAGCGCACCACGATCAATGCGGTCGAGACAAAACTGTCGTCCAGCACCTCGGCATCGTGCCATTCAGCGGCATCGTCCAGGCATTGCAGGCGGCCGTCTGGCGCAATGCGCAAGCTCGACGTCGGTGCTGCCTGCCGCCAGCCCCACAAACCCAGCCCGATCACGACGGCACCCAGCGCAAACGCGGCTGCAGCCGGTACCTCCGCAAGCAGGATGGCAGCCAGCGCCAGCCCTACCCAACCCAGCAGCAACAGCCTCAACAGGCGTGAGGGTTTGAGTTCAATCTCGCGCATCCGCGTGTACACTTTTGGCCTTCATCACATCCCTCTCTGACTGGAACGCATCGTGATCGATTCCTGGAAAAATCTTCTGCAATCCCAAGGCGCAGTAATCGAAGGCAGTACCGTGCTCCACTATGGCGATCCGACGGCCGAACGCGCTGCCGCTGCAGACGGCACCATTGTGGCGGATTTGTCGCAGCTCGGCATGATCGCGTTCCGCGGCGAGGACACCGCCGCGTTCCTGCAGGGCCAGCTTACCAACGATGTGCGCAGCCTGCATGCCGACACTGCGCAGTGGAGCGGCTTCTGCAACCCGAAGGGGCGTCTGCTCGGCAATTTCCTGATGTGGCGGCAGGGCGAGGATACCTGCCTGCAGCTCTCCGGCGACATCCTTCCAGGCGTGCTGAAGCGCCTGTCGATGTTCATCCTGCGCGCCAAGGTGCAGGGGCGCGACGCCAGCGACGAAAACGTACGGCTGGTAGTAGCCGGCCCGCTGGCGCTGGCGGCGGTGAGCGCCGCGATGGGCGCGGTTCCGGACGCCGTCCTGCGCACAGCCTCCGGCGAGGCCGGCCAGGTGGTCCGCGTCGGCGCCGACAAGTTCGTGCTGTCGGTCACGCCCGAACGCGCCGCGGCCGTGTGGCAGGTGCTGAGCCAGTCGGCCACCCCGGTCGGCGCCCCGGTATGGGACTGGCTGCGGCTCAATGCCGGCATTCCGATGATCGTCGCCGCCACGCAGGAGCAGTTCGTGCCGCAGATGGTCAATCTCGAAGTCATTGGCGGCGTCAATTTCCAGAAGGGCTGCTACACAGGGCAGGAAATCGTCGCGCGCAGCCAGTATCTGGGCAAGCTCAAGCGCCGCATGTTCCTTGCGCACGTGGAGGCCGAAGCCGCACCCGGCGACAGCTTGTACAGCGCCGATATCGAGGGCCAGGCCACCGGCACCGTGGTCAACGCAGCCCCGGCGCCGGCCGGCGGCTTCGATGTGCTGGCTGTCGCCCAGGTCGAAAGCGCGGCCACCCAGACCCTGCACCTGAAATCCGCCGACGGCGCCGCGCTGACCTTGAAACCCCTGCCTTACGTTCTGCCCGAATAGGTGAAGTCCGCCTATATCTACTACCGCATCGACCCTGTACAGGAAACCACGGCCGCCGACAGGATCGATGCCCTGCTAGGTTTGATGGCGAGACATTGCGCCCGTCCCCCACGTCGTCTTCGCCGCTGCGACGATCCGGCCTTATGGATGGAGGTCTACGAGGAAATTGCCGACCATGCTGCGTTTACGGCGGCCCTGGATGCAGCCATACGCAGCCTCGGCTGCGCGGCGTTCATCCAGGGCGAACGGCATCTTGAGTGTTTCTCCCTCAGCGACAGCGGGGCTCCCGGATCGGCCGATCCGGGCAATTGAGCCGCCTCGCCAGGGCCTTTGACGTGCCGGGATGGTTTGGTTTTCTGCGCGCGCATCCTATAAATAAGCCATCCTTCGTACTCAAGGAGTTCATCATGCTGGACATCAACAAAATGGTGGCGCAGGAATATGCGGAACCCGCAGCGCGTGGCCATCTCATTGAACTGGAACCCTGGACGGAAGAGCAGGCCATCGAGATGGCGCGGCGGGATGGCCTGGAATTGACGGACGACCATCTGGCCATCATTCGCTACCTGCGCGACTGCTATGCCGACCATGGCGGCACAATCAATGCGCGCATGCTGGTGAACTCGCTGGAAGAGGAATTCGCGGGGCTGGGTGGACACAAATTTCTTTACAAGCTGTTTCCGCTGGGACCCATCGCCCAGGCCAGCCGCTATGCCGGGCTGCCGCTGCCGCCGGGCACACACGATCCCTCATTCGGTACGACACACTAGGCCTGGGGTGCGTTAACAGCCCCTAGTCGGTCTCCTCCACCGGAACCCGCGCCGCCAGCGCACACAGCAGTTCATAACTGCTGGTGCCTGCGGCTGTGGCTACGGTATCCACCGGCAAGCCCTCGCCCCATAACACGACCGGGCTCCCCACCCCGGCGCCAGGACACTCGCTCAAGTCCACGCACAGCATGTCCATCGATACCCGCCCCAGGGTCCGGCTAATGCGCCCGTCGACAAGGACCGGCGTGCCCGTCAGCGCATGACGCGGATAGCCGTCCGCATAACCGCAGGCCACTACCCCAACCCGCATGGGGCGGTCGGCACGAAACAACTGGCCGTACCCCACCCCTTCGCCCGCCTGCAGCGTCTGCACGCCGATGATTTCCGATTGCAGCGTCATCGCCGGCCGCAGCCCTAGTTGTGCGGCCGGCACGTCGGCAAATGGCGACGCGCCATACAGCATCAGGCCTGGGCGCACCCAGGTTCCCAGGGTCTCCGGATAGCGCAGCAGCGCCGCCGAGTTGGCGCTGCTCCACGGCAAGCCGTAAGCCGACATTTCATCCAGAAACGGTTGCAACTGCCAGGCCACGCCCGCGGTTTCATCCGCCTGGGCAAAGTGGGTCATCAGGGTGATGCTGGTCACTCCGGCCAGGCTTTTCGTCCGCGCAACGATGGCAGCGTGCTCGGCGAGCGGAAACCCCAGCCGGTGCATGCCACTGTCGAATTTGAGAAAGACCTGAATGGGCCGCGTGGGCGGCTGTTGCTGCAACCAGTCGAGTTGCGCTGCGTGGTGCAGCACCGGCCACAGATCGAGCTCGGCGCAGGTGGCGATTTCGTCCGCACTGAACAGCCCCTCGAGCAGCACGATGGGTTGTTCCACCCCCATCAATCGCAGGTTGGCGGCTTCTTCCAGTGTCAGCACGGCAAAGCCGTCGGCGGCCGCCAACGCGCGCCGCGCGCGCGACAGTCCGTGGCCGTAGGCATTGGCTTTGACCACGGCAAATACGCGCGCCCCACCCGCGTGGCTGCGCGCCACGCGCAGATTGTGCGCCATCGCACCGATCGAGATCCGCGCCTGGATGGGCCGCATAGTCAGCCCTGATGTGCCCCAAATTCGCCTGATGATCGCGCCGAGCCTTGGCTGTCAGGGAAGTTTTGAGAAGGAGCGGCGTAGTGATTCATACGCCCGACTGAGCAAAATCTTTCATGGCGGGCAAGAATCAAGCGAGGGCAGGTGAATTTGGGGCACATCAGGGCTTATTAGTAGGAACCCGGCTGCGCCAGCGTTTCGAAGCGCGTGTATTCGCCGAGGAAGGCCAGCCGCACCGTGCCGATGGGGCCGTTACGCTGTTTGCTGATGATGATTTCCGCCGTACCCTTGTCCTGCGTGTCGGGGTTGTAGACCTCGTCGCGATAGATGAACAGGATGACATCGGCATCCTGTTCGATGGCGCCCGATTCGCGCAGGTCGGACATCACCGGGCGCTTGTTGGGGCGCTGCTCCAGCCCGCGGTTCAGCTGCGACAGCGCGATCACCGGAACGTGCAGCTCTTTCGCCAGCCCCTTTAACGCACGTGAGATTTCCGAGATTTCGGTGGCGCGGTTTTCGCCCCCGCCGCTGCCCGACATCAGCTGCAGATAGTCGATCACGATGAGGCCGAGCTTGCCGCACTGGCGCATCAGGCGGCGTGCACGCGCGCGCAGTTCGAGCACGTTGAGCCCCGGCGACTCGTCGATGAAGACCGGCGCCTCGTTGAGCTTGCCGAGCGCATAGGTGAGGCGCTGCCAGTCGTCCTCGCCGAGCTTGCCGGTACGCAGACGATGCTGGTCGAGCTTGCCGACCGAACCAATCATCCGCATTACCAGTTGGGCACCGCCCATTTCCATCGAAAACACCGCCACCGGGAGGCCGGTGTCGAGTGCGACGTTTTCGGCGATGTTGATCGAGAAGGCGGTCTTGCCCATCGACGGCCGCCCGGCGACGATGATGAGATCGCCCGGCTGCAGGCCCGAGGTTTTCTGGTCGAGGTCGTGAAAACCGGTGGGTACGCCGGTGACGCCGGAATCGTTGTCGCGGTGATAGAGCTCGTCGATGCGCTCGACCACTTCCTTCAGCAGGGGCTTGATTTCGGTGAAGCCCGCCTGCCCGCGGCTGCCTGATTCGGCGATCTCGAACACCTTGGCCTCGGCCTCGTCGAGCAGCTGCGAGGCGCTGCGTCCGGCCGGCGCATAGGCGGTGTCGGCGATTCCGGTCGCCACCTCGGCAAGCCGCCGCATCACCGAGCGCTCGCGCACGATTTCGGCATAGCGGCGAATGTTGGCCGCAGACGGCGTATTGCTCGCCAGCGCGACGATGTAGGCCAGCCCCCCCACGCTTTCAAGCTGTCCCATGGATTGCAGTGCCTCGGACACCGTCACGGCGTCGGCCGGGCGGTTCTCGGCGATCTGCCGCACGATCGCGCGCAGGATCTGGCGATGATCCTGGCGGTAGAAATCGCTCTCCGACACGACGTCGCCGATGCGGTCCCATGCGCTGTTGTCGAGCAGCAGGCCGCCCAGCACCGCCTGCTCGGCTTCCAGCGAGTGCGGCGGCAGGCGCATCTGCGCCAGCTGGGGGTCGGAATTTGCAGTCAGGGAGTGGATGGCAGCCATGGCAGGATTCTAGTCTTCAGCCCCGGGCCCACCAAGTGAAAAGCTGTGGATAAGACGTGGACAGCCGGGTATGCCTTGAGGACAAATAAAAAAAGGGAGCCGATGGCTCCCTTTCCAGGAATGGCCGGCGGATTACTGTTCGCCGACCACCACCACCGTGATGTTGGCGGTGACGTCATGGTGCAGCCCCAGCACCACCGGGTATTCGCCGATGGCCTTGAACGGGCCTTCGGGCAAACGGATCTCCGCCTTGACCACGTCGTGGCCTTGCGCCTTCAGGGCATCGGCGATATCGGCATTGGTCACGGAGCCGAACAGGCGGCCATCGACGCCAGCCTTATGGCTTACCGTCACGCTGGCACCTTCCAGCTTTTCGCCGCGGCGCTGGGCATCGGCCAGCTTTTCGGCGGCCACGCGTTCCAGTTCGGCCTTCTGCGCGGCAAACGCTTCCATGTTGGCTTGCGTGGCGCGACGTGCACGGCCGGTGGGGATCAGGAAGTTGCGGGCGTAGCCGTCTTTCACTTTGACCACGTCACCCAGATTGCCCAGGTTGACGACTTTGTCCATCAGAATCACTTGCATGGTCGTCTCCTCAATGCAGGTCGGTGTAAGGCATGAGCGCCAGGAAGCGCGCACGCTTGATCGCGGTACCCAGCTGGCGCTGGTAGTGCGCCTTGGTGCCGGTGATGCGGGCCGGGATGATGCGGCCGTTTTCGGCGATGAATTCCTTCAGCACGTCGATGTCCTTGTAATCCACCTCGACCACTTTCTCAGCGGTGAAGCGGCAGAACTTGCGGCGCTTGAAGAGACCACGGTTGCCGCTGTCGCGGCGCTTGTTGGCGAACTTGCCGCCGGATTTTCCACCCATGGGACGTGCCATGATTTATTCCTTTTCGATTCGATTCAATATCAAGATCAGTTGCCGGCTGTTCACGCTGCGTCGGTTCAACGCGCCTTCCAGTTTGATCTGCGTTCCGGTGGCCAGTTGGGCCAGCTGGCCAGCAAGCGATCCACTCGCCTGGACTGTCAACTCGCACTCCACCTGCCGGGGCTGGCCTGCCACTGTCTGACTGCTGCGATGCTGGATGACCGCTTCGGCAATCGGCACGCCCGCCGGGCTGTAACGCAGAGGATCAACCTGGATGAGGGCTCCGCTGATGACCAGCCGATTCACTCACTCAGGCTGCGGCGGGCGCTTCGGCTGCCGCTTCCGGCTTGGCGCTGTCCAGCATGTCGCGCGACTTCTCTTCCTTCATCATCGGCGAGGCCGTGGTCACGGCATCGTCGCGCTTGATGGTCAGATGGCGCAGCACGGCATCGTTGAACTTGAAGCCATGCTCGAGCTCTTCCAGGGTCTCCTGGTCGCACTCGATGTTCATCAGCACGTAGTGGGCCTTGTGGACCTTCTGGATCGGGTAGGCCATCTGGCGGCGGCCCCAGTCTTCCAGGCGGTGGACGCTGCCGCCGCGAGTGGTGATGTTGCCCTTGTAGCGCTCGATCATCGCGGGCACCTGCTCGCTCTGATCGGGATGGACGATAAATACGATTTCATAATGCCGCATCAAGTTTCCTTTCGGTTCAGCCCCCCGCTGCGGTGCGGTGGAGCAAGGTAGTAAAGTCAAAAAAACAATCCCCGGCAAACCGGGGACTGCAAATCATACGCTTTTTGCCTGGCAAATCAAGCCTCCGCCGCGCGCGGCGGACGGGTCAGATCACGCAATCGACGTAATAGCGGGGCTTGCCGTCGACCACGTCCTCGACCAGACCGTGCACATCGGTCTCGAAGCCGGGGAATTTCTCGTTGAATTCGCGCGTGAACTGCAGATAGCGCACGATGGTGCCGTTGAAGCGCTCGCCCGGGATCAGCAGCGGAATCCCCGGCGGGTAGGGCGTGACCAGCATGGCGGTAATGCGGCCTTCAAGCTTGTCGATCTCGACGCGCTCGATCTCGCGGTGCGCCATCTTGGCGAAGGCATCGGCCGGCTTCATCGCCGGCGCCATTTCCGACAGATACATCTCGGTCGTCAGACGAGCCACGTCCTTGGCCTTGTAGATGGTGTGGATCTGGTCGCACAGATCCTTGAGCCCGGTTTTCTCGTAGCGTGGGTGCTTTTCGATGAACTCGGGCAGCACGCGCCACAGCGGCTGGTTTTCGTCGTAGTCGGCCTTGAACTGCTGCAGTGCGGTCACCAGGGTATTCCAGCGGCCTTTGGTGATGCCGATGGTGAACATGATGAAGAAGGAATACAGCCCGGTCTTTTCCACGATGACACCGTGCTCGGCCAGGTATTTGGTGACGATCGCCGCTGGAATGCCCCAGTCGGCAAAGGCGCCGTCGACATCCAGGCCAGGCGTGATGACAGTGGCCTTGATCGGGTCGAGCATGTTGAAACCGGGCGCGATCTTGCCGAACTCGTGCCAGCGCGCGCCGGTTTCGAGCATCCAGTCTTCGCGGTCTCCCACACCTTCGTCGGCGAGTTTCTGCGGCCCCCACACCTTGAACCACCAGGAATCGCCGAACTCATCGTCGACCTTGCGCATGGCGCGACGGAAGTCGAGCGCTTCCTTGATCGATTCCTCAACCAGGGCGGGGCCACCGGGCGGCTCCATCATCGCTGCCGCCACGTCGCACGAGGCGATGATGGCGTATTGCGGCGAGGTCGAGGTGTGCATCAGGTAGGCTTCATTGAAGCGGTGGAAATCGAGTTTGCGCGTCTCCGAATCCTGCACCAGGATCTGCGAAGCCTGGGAGAGGCCCGCGAGCAGCTTGTGTGTCGACTGGGTAGCAAACACCAGCGCATCCTTGGCACGCGGGCGGTCGCGGCCGATGGCGTGCATGCCGCGATAGAAATCATGAAAGGTCGCGTGTGGCAGCCAGGCTTCGTCGAAATGCAGCGTGTCGATGTAGTCGCCCAGCAGTTCCTTGATCATGTCGACGTTGTAGAGGATGCCATCGTAGGTCGACTGGGTGATGGTGAGGATGCGCGGCTTGCGCTTCACATCCTTGGCAAACGGGTGCGCGGCGATTTTCTTCTCGATGTTCTCCGGGCGGAATTCGTCCAGCGGAATCGGGCCGATGATGCCGTAGTGGTTGCGCGTCGGCGTCAGGAAAATCGGGATCGCGCCGCACATCATGATCGCGTGCAGGATGGACTTGTGGCAGTTGCGGTCGACCACGACGATGTCGCCCGGCGCGACGGTGGCGTGCCACACCATCTTGTTGGATGACGAGGTACCGTTGGTGACGAAGAACAGGTGGTCGCAGTTGAAAATGCGCGCCGCATTGCGCTCCGACGCACCCACCGGGCCGGTGTGGTCGAGCAACTGGCCGAGTTCGTCGACGGCGTTGCAGACGTCGGCGCGCAGCAGGTTCTCGCCGAAGAACTGGTGGAACATCTGGCCGATCGGCGATTTCAGGAAGGCCACGCCGCCAGAGTGCCCGGGGCAGTGCCAGGAATACGAGCCGTCGGCCGCGTAATGGGTCAGCGCGCGGAAGAACGGCGGCACCAGCGAATCGAGGTAGGCGCGCGCTTCGCGGCCGATGTAGCGGGCGAGAAATTCCGGCGTGTCCTCCAGCATGTGGATGAAGCCGTTGAGCTCGCGCAGGATGTCGTTCGGGATATGACGTGCGGTGCGGGTTTCGCCGTGCAGGAAAATCGGGATCTCGGCATTGCGGAAGCGCACTTCCTCGACGAAGCCGCGCAGTTTTTGCAGTGCCGCATTGGCATCCTCGGCCGACCCTGCCAGTTCCTCATCGTCGATCGACAGTACGAAAGCCGAGGCACGCGCCTGCTGCTGGGCAAACGAGGTCAGGTCGCCGTAGTTGGTGACGCCGAGCACTTCCATGCCTTCCTTTTCGATCGCCTCGGCCAGGGTACGAATGCCCAAACCCGACGCGTTCTCGGAGCGGAAATCTTCGTCAATGATGACAACGGGAAAACGGAAGCGCATGGCCTGCTCCAGAGGGAAGCCGTCGGAATGGGCGGATTAAAAAAAGCGGATTATACGAATCCCCGGTGTCCCGGGGATTAAATTTTCGGCAGGGTCACGCCAACCTGGCCCTGGTATTTGCCGCCGCGGTCCTTGTACGAGGTTTCGCACACCTCGTCGGATTCGAGAAACAGCATCTGCGCCACGCCTTCGTTGGCATAGATGCGCGCGGGCAGCGGAGTGGTGTTGGAAAACTCCAGCGTCACGTGGCCTTCCCACTCGGGCTCGAGCGGGGTGACGTTGACGATGATGCCGCAGCGCGCATAGGTGCTTTTGCCGAGGCAGATGGTCAGCACGCTGCGTGGAATGCGGAAGTATTCCACCGTACGCGCCAGTGCAAACGAGTTAGGCGGAATGATGCAGGAGTCGCCCCTGACCTCGACGAAGGAGTTCGGATCGAATGCCTTGGGATCGACGATCGTGGTGTTGATGTCGGTGAACAGCTTGAATTCGTTGGCGCAACGCACGTCGTAGCCGTAGCTCGACGTGCCGTACGACACGATGGACTTGCCGCCGGCCTGCTTGACCTGCCCCGGTTCGAACGGTTCGATCATGCCATGCTCAGCCGCCATGCGGCGGATCCATCGGTCGGACTTGATGCTCATCAGGTATTGGAAATGACGATGTTGGGGAACTTGGCGGAGTGATCCACCGCGGTTTCGCCAATCTTAACAGCAACGCGGCGCGCGATCTGCTTGTAGATCTCGGTCACACGACCATTCGGGTCGGACACCACCGACGGCTTGCCGGAGTCGGTGTCGGCACGGATCGCGCCGTCGAGCGGCAACGCGCCGAGGAATTCCACGCTGTAGTCCTTGCACATGCGCTCGCCGCCGCCCTCGCCGAAGATGCGCTCTTCGTGGCCGCAGTTCGAGCAGATGTGCAGGCTCATGTTCTCGACCACGCCGATGATGGGGATGCCGACTTTCTCGAACATCTTCAGGCCCTTGCGCGCGTCGATCAGCGCGATGTCCTGCGGCGTGGTGACGATCACCGCGCCGGTCACCGGCACGCGCTGCGCCAGCGTCAGCTGGATGTCGCCGGTACCGGGAGGCAGGTCGACCACCAGATAGTCCAGCTCGCTCCAGTTGGTGTTGTTGAGCAGTTGCTCCAGCGCCTGCGTGACCATCGGGCCGCGCCACACCATGGGGGTTTCGACGTCGATCAGGAAGCCGATCGACATCGCCTGGATGCCATGCCCCATCAGCGGCTCGAGGTTCTTGCCGTCGGTGGATTCGGGCTTGTCGGTGATGCCCAGCATGGTCGGCTGCGACGGACCGTAGATATCGGCGTCCAGCATGCCAACACGCGCGCCTTCGGCGGACAGCGCCAGCGCCAGGTTGACGGCGGTGGTGGACTTGCCGACGCCGCCCTTGCCGGATGCCACGGCAATGATGTTCTTGACGTTGGGGATCAGCTTGACGCCACGCTGCACGCTGTGCGACACGATCTTGAAGCTGACGTTGGCGGTGGCGCTGGTCACGCCGTCGATGGATTTGAGCTTGTCTTCGATCTGCTGCTTGATGACGGGCAACTGGCTCTGCGCCGGGTAGCTCAGCAGGATGTCGACCGACACGGCACCGCCGTCGATCTTGATGTTGCGGGCGGATTTGGTCGAGACGTAGTCCTTGTGCGTGTTGGGGTCGACCAACTCTTTCAGTGCGGTCTGCACCTGAAGTTCAGAAACGGCCATGTGTGCTCCAGCGGGTTAATTAGCAATCGCTCATTTTAACGAATTCTGCCGCTTTGGGTGAACGGGAACGCAGAAAGGACGCGGGATTCCCTGCAATCTACAGGGATATACGGAATGCACAGACAAGCGCAGAGCCTGTCCGGCCGACCACGGAAAACCGCTAGCGCGGTTCGGCGTAATGTGCCACCAGTACCGCCTCGGGCACGCGCAAACGGATCGCCGCCACCAGTTCGCTGATTGCCCCCGGACGCGGGCGCAAGGATACCCACAGCAGGTTGAGTTTCAGGTTGAGGTCGGCAAATACGACATCCTGGTGCAACGCCAGCACGGCCTGGATATCGCGCGATGCCTTTTCGATCTCGGCGTGCGGGCGACTGCGCAAATGCGGAATCAGCATCATGAAATCCGTCAGCCGCCGTCCGGCGCCATCCCGCGTGGGCGCGACCTGCCACAAGGGCAGCCCCGGTCCGGATCCGGCAAATGTCGTCAGCGTGGTTGAAGCATGGATTCGTATCTTCATCACGCCTCCGTCATTCCGGGATCAGGACTTCAGCAGCAGGTCCGGCGCGGCGCCGCGCCGTCCGCAC